>JABEUL010000010.1 GCA_013044465.1 Acidimicrobiales bacterium | reverse complement strand
TTGTGGGGGCGGTGGCGCTAGATGGCCCGGATGGACATTAGCTATCCAAAATGAGGGCCGCCACCAGTATAGAAATGTAGGGTCAGGGGGCCAAGGAGCATGCGCAGTTGTTCGAGGATCTTCGAATCTGTCGTACTGGAGATTTATTGGTCGAAACCCATACTCAATAGGCTCATCAGGGCGAGCTTGGCGTATGACTTTTGAAAAGCGCTCTTCACAGGAACCGTATCGTGCATAATTCTCTTGAGCTTGGACAAGGGAAATAAAGTTCTTGCCCTCTCCAAGTCTTGGCCACCTTAGTTGCCTTGCATCGTCTATCCAGTAACAAATCTCGCATCCAACCCCAGATCCAGGGATTTTTTTAAATGTCAGATGCCCACAGCAAGGGCACGGGTATCTGGCTTCAAATTTCGGCTGAGTAGCTCCTGGGTGTGGAGCATGCGGCAGGGGAGGGGTCCATGACATATTTATAACTTATTACTAAATTAGGTTGCCACTCAGCTTTATAGGTTAAATTTTAAGCGTTTGATTTTCCCTTGAAGTAATAAAACCGATAGGGTTTTTCTGTGGCAAATGCAAATAACTCAAATTCGCTTTCTTACGCTTTGGCTATCGATCTTGGAACTGGGGGGCCAAAAGTTGCGATTGTCTCTTCGCAGGGGGAGATTGTCTCGCACGGATTTTCCTCGGTGGAGATGATTTTTCAAGATGGCGGAGGAGTTGAACAGTCGCCTGAGGCCTGGTGGAATGCTATTGTCGCATCGTCGCAACAGGCCTTTTTAAACTCCAAAGTCTCGCCTAATGAAATTGCAGGAATTGGAATAACTGCTCAGTGGTCAGGTACTGTGCCAGTGGATGAGCGCGGCGAGGCGCTTTCAAATGCGGTGATTTGGATGGATTCAAGGGGAAGCGGTCCGATCAGGAGAGCTGCTAATGGAACACCCAAAGTTCTGGGTTATGGAATGTCCAAGATATTGCGCTGGTTATATTTCACAGGTGGTGCTCCAGGGTTATCTGGGAAGGACTCACTGTCGCATATTCTCTACATAAAAGAGACCGAAAGGGATCTTTATAAAAAAACGAGCAAATTTTTAGAACCAGCTGATTATCTGGGGGCTCGCATGACAGGGAGAAAAGCTGCCAGTTTCGACTCAATCACCCTCCACTGGGTAACTGACAACAGGAAAATCGATAATATTCGCTACAATAATTCGCTTATCTCAATGGTGGGCCTCGACAGAAACAAGCTCCCTGACTTAGTTCCATCCAATTCGGTACTTGGGCCACTAATGGAAAAAGAAGCTAAAGAACTTGGAGTCCCAGCTGGGATTCCGGTAGTAGTTGGAACCGGAGATGTCCATTCGGCAATCATGGGTTCGGGTGCTGTCAGGGATTATGAAGCTCATCTATATATAGGAACTTCTTCTTGGATTACTTGCCACGTCCCAAAAAAGAAGACCGACATTTTGCGCAACATTGCTACGCTGCCTGCCTGCATCCCTGGCAAGTATCTAGTAGGTGACGAACATGAAACTGCAGGGGCTTGCCTTACCTTTTTGCGAGATGCAGTGTTATTTCCAAATGATTCCTTAAGCAGTTTCGAATCTCCAGTTGATCTTTGGAAAAAGCTAGATGAACTAGTTGAAAGTACGCCGGCTGGCTCTAACGGCGTTTTATTTACTCCTTGGCTACACGGAGAGAGAACACCCGTTGAGGACCACACTATAAGAGCATCATTTAACCACCTGAGTTTATCCTCCACCCGCGCCGACATGGTCAGGAGTGTTTACGAGGGAGTTGCCTATAATTCCAAATGGCTATTTGATGCAGTAGAAGGGTTTACCAAACGTGAGCTAAGGCCTCTCCGTTTTGTAGGTGGAGGTGCAAATTCTCCAGTATGGGCGCAAATCCATGCTGATGTTCTTGGAGTCCCTGTTTCAAGAGTTGCAGATCCAATTCATGTCAATGTTCGTGGTGCAGGTCTTTTAGCACTACTTTCACTCGGCAAAGTCAGCCTTGACGACATTGCAGACAGCGTTCCTGTTTTAACTACGCACTATCCAAACAAGGAACTGGCTCCGACTTATTCGAAGATGTATGAAGCGTTCCTTGAATTTTACAAGCGCACGAAGTCAATTCATCGAAAGCTAGGAGCGTGACATTTAGAAATGGAAAATAACTTGGAAGATCAAAATAGTGATGAATCAATCAAAGCAATCGACTCTAGAATTGATGCATCAACTTCACTTAGAAGAATAATAAGAGCTGTAGTTGCACAAGATATTCCAGCTTCGGTTTGGGAAAAAGCAAGTGTCGAGTTAAAACTCCTCGCCGATTTGCTGGACCGAGAAACCGGTGACGGCGCTGCACTACGTATCCGGATGGGAGGAATAGAAAACATGGAAGACGGTCCAATTTTTCTAACCTCTCCTGTGTCAGGACCAGCAAATCCTATCTCACCCCCAATTAAATGGTGGCCAGAAGAAGGAACCAATACTATTAGAGGTTCAGGGGTTTTTGACGATCAACATGAAGGTCCCCCAACATGTGCCCACGGAGGGATGATAGCTCTAGCCTTTGATGAATTACTTGGAGCAGCCAACATTAGAGCAGGTCACACGGGAATGACTGGCACCTTGAAAGTAATATACAAAAAACCCACTCCACTTCACGCGCAAATCGAGTTTTATGGTGAATGCTTAGGAAAAGAAGGAAGAAAAATAAAGACTGTCGGGAGAATTGAGTATCAGGGACAAGTAACTGCCGAAGCCGAGGGCATATTTATTTCAGTTGAGCCTGAGCAGTTCTTATCAATTGCCAAGAAAAATGTTGGCGAGCAGGCAGAAGAAATGCTTAAACAAAGATGGGGCGATGAAGCAGCAGAAGAGGTCAGAAAATATAAACCAAGCGATCTGGGCTAGTTAGCTCTAAATCTATGAAGTTTGCCTAACTTACTCTTCGGAATTGCATTATTGCTATGGGTAAAAATACTACACACAGCCCAATTAACCAAGCCAAGGATTCGAGAGTAGTTCTCCATAGCGGTCCGCCAAGGGCCATCGAGCGCATTGAATCAATGACAATAGTTACAGGATTTGCCTTTGCAATACCTTGGAGCCACCCTGGCATTGTATAAACAGGAACGAAAGCTGCGCTAACAAAAGTCAATGGGAAAAGCCATATTAGACCAAAAGATTGCACAGCTTCAGGATCTC
>JABEUL010000086.1 GCA_013044465.1 Acidimicrobiales bacterium | reverse complement strand
TCCCCATGGAGCCCCGGTAAGTGGATCGCTTCGACCAGGATCAGTCCTCGTGGTGCCAGCACCACCAGCCCTTGCCCAAGCTGCAGGGTTCCATTTCCCTTACTTGCCGTTCCCACTTGGAACTTTGGTGATTCAAGGTACTCCCCAAAGTGCTTGGACTCAGTCAACAGCCCCTACCGATGCCGAGGTAGCTGCAATTACCTTGTATCAAGATGCAATCTACGCCGCCATGCACGGCCGAAACGACTGGTGGAATCAGATTGCACCGAAGGTCGCATATTCCTCAGTGTCTCAATTAGTTGGATCCAGCAAAGTTGGGTATTTGAATGCTGTTGATCCTGTAATAACTGTGAAAGGAACTTCAGTAACTAATTTCCAAATTGTCACCACTATTGCTATCACTGGCGGCCCAGAACCTGGCCACTACTCTCTCACTGTGGGCGAGAGCGCCAATGATAGAATAATGACTGTAACTAGTTGGACTATGAACAAGATCTAAACTACGAATACCAACCCTCTAGATCAATTATCAGATCAGCACTGCCACTTAAGTTATATATAGTAATTGTGTTGTTGGCTCCAAGCTTTACAACTACGAGGTTAGCCCTAGTTTCTCCTTGACTCCAGTTAAGATCTGAGGCAATTGGAGGGTTAGATGGAGTTGGATAGATTGATAAGAACCCAGGTGTTGTGGTGTTGGTGGTAGTGACATTTAATACTAGTGCTGTTGCATCTGATGGCACTTGAGTCGAGGCTGGAATAGAGATTACTTCACTTGAATTAGGACCTAAGGTGGTATTTCCATTGGTGTCACACTGGTTGGCCACTATGTCGGCTCCATTAGCCACTCTTGAATCACAGATCCTTGTTGGGCTCATTGGATTAAACACAGTACCTAAAGTGGCACTAGATCCTGTTATGTAGCCATTTACATCCACTATCACATCAGCGGTTGATCCAAATACATAGAGCGTAAAATCTCCGGTCTGCACATTTAGTGGAACTATTACTCTATTGGCAATAGTGTCACCAGCTCCAAAATTGAGATTAGAAGCTATTGGCGGACTAGTTGTACTTGGTCCCTGCCAAGCAGTTAAGTAACCATTTGATGCTGTATTTGTGACTGTGATATTGGCTATTACAGCAGTTGCATCAGATGGAACATTGGCACTTGAGACATTTACATCTAGTTTGCCCCCACTGGCCAAGGTCTTATTAGGTGCTGTGTTGCATGGATTAGAAGCAATGCCTGAACCTACTGGTCTTGTATCACAGACCCTATATGGGAAAAGGGGCACCATAAGCCCTGTTCCAGAAGAAGTGGCAGTTGGAGCTGAGTATCCTTCAACATCAACTATGACATCGGCTGATTGCGAGAAGTTGAATATAGAGATATCCCCATTAGAACCAACGCCAACTTCTACAAGATTGGCAACTGTGTCGCTGGCTTTAAAGTTGAGATTAGAAGCTATTGGTTGACTCTGGCCACTTGGAAAAACTGTTAGATAACCACTGGAAGTCTCATTAGTGGCAGTTACATTCAAAACAACTGAGGTGGCATTACTAGGAACCGGATATCCATTGCCTGCTACTTGAACACTTAAGGTCTCGTAGTTACTAAGTGTGTGATTACCTAAAGTGTTGCACTGATTGGAAGAAGTTCCAATACCTACCGGTCTTGTATCACAGACCCTATTTGGGCTAATTGGGCTATAAGAGACATAGGTATATGTATCTAGAGACGAGATGGGAGATGATCCATTTGGACCAACTACTTCTATATCCACACTCCCAACCCCAGGAGGGCTAGTTGCTGTTATCTCGTTATCTGAAACTACATTCACATTAGACCCAGGACTTGATCCAAAGTTAACCGAGGTGGCACCGCTAAAACCAGATCCATGAATATCCACAGTTGAGCCACCAAGTGAGGGTCCATTGTTAGGTGAGACTCCACTTACAAGTGGCCCTATCTCAAGAATTAAAGATCCAAGTACAGAAGTATTGCCACTACCCACTGAAACACACATCGTAGTACTCACACAAGAGAGTCCACTTAGAGAACCTACCTGAGTGGGAAGTGAATCAGAAACCCAGGTAACACCTCCATCAGAGGTGGAAATAGCACTAGTTCCTCCAACAGCCACACAAAAGGTGGAAGTTGCACATGAGATCTCGCTAAGTGAGGATACTCCACTTGGCACTGTATCCAAGGTCCAATTAGCCCCTCCGTCAGATGTCGATACTGCTACAGCTCCACCGATGTTAGTAGAACCAACTGCCACACAAAAAGAGCTATTGGCACATGAGATATTGCTAAGTGAAGAAACGCTTGACGGGACCGAATCTATGCTCCATGTTAGGCCTCCGTCTGTTGTGGACAATGCCAATCCAGTATTTCCAGAGCCAGAACCTACTGCCATGCAAAAAGTACTCGATGCACAATAGACTCCATATAAATGCGTGACTCCGGAGGGCATCACGCCAATGCTCCAAGAAGATCCTCCTCCATTAGTTGTTGATATAGCCAAAGGACTGCCACTGGTATCAGCGCCGACTGCCACACACGAAGAGATGCCTGCGCAAGAAACATCTGCAAGATTACTAGTAACTGAAGGAAGAGGAGCTAACTGATTACTGGAAGAATAAGTGCTAGTCAAAACCCAACTCATTCCACCATTGGTAGTCACCATGTCTGCTGCATATTGAATTAGCGCGTTCGTATATGAACCTACTGCCATACAGAAAGTACTGGATGCACAAGATATTTTGCCAATACTGTCAGCGCTTTGAGTAGTTGACTCTACAGTCCAACTCGAACCACCATTTGTAGATATTGCTGGCGAAATATAGCCGGAATTTCCTCCGCCAAAGGCGATGCAAAAGTTAATACTGGAACATGAAACGCTCGTTACCTGTTCTAAAGTAGAACCAAGTTTATCATTTTGCCAGGTGGCGTAAGTGGTCGCTTTTGAAACTACTATGCCAGACGAGGAGTCAAAAGGGAAGTAGCTTCCAGTCGCCATACAAAAGGTAGTTGTCAGGCACGAAATTCCATACAGGTCGGAGGTAGAAGGTGTCAAGGGATCTAGCTGCCAAGTGTTGCCGCCATCTGTTGTTTCAGCAGCTGCTCCCCCTGTGCTTCCAAAGAAAGAAGCTATTCCGTTTCCAACTGCTTCACAAAAGGTGACCGATACACAGTCAACGTCGTTTAGGTTATAAATTGCCGATGGCGAAAAGTCCAATGTCCAGTTTGCGCCTCCATCGACTGACAACAGTGCAATTCCCGTTGCGGGGTACGTAGTGTACTCGGTACCAACTGCCATACAGAAAGAACTGTTGACACACGACACGCTAGATAGACTATATACTTCGCTCGGAACAGAACCAACCTTCCAAAAGTTTCCACCGTTTTCTGTATTTAGTTCCATGCCAATATTGCTAGTTCCGTCGAAGGAGTACCCAACCACGTCACAGGTGGTAGATGAAACACATGAAACTCCGCTCAGATGAGTGATCCCTGATGGCAAAGTATCTATTGTCCATTTTGCGCCTCCGTCTATCGATTGGATCGCCAATCCGACATTTCCTGAGGCATTCCCAACTGCCATACAGAAACTACTCATCGCACAATTAAGGTCAGAAAGTGAAGAGACTTGCGATGGTATCGATCCAATGGTCCAGGTAGTACCTCTGTCATAACTTGAGATAATCAGCGGACTATAACTCTTGCTCAAGCCCACTGCCAGACAAAAAGTGGATCCAAGACAAAAGATCTTATTTAATGATTCAACGCTTGAGGGCAACTCACCCATCGTCCAAGTCGCTCCACCGTTGGAAGTTGACATAGAAACGCCATTACCCACTTTGTCGACACCAACTGCGATGCAAAAATAGTCAGAAGAACAATTCACACCGTAAAGGGAAGTGATTGCATTTGAAAAGCTCTCAGAGATCGACCATTTGTTTGATGACAATGGAGTGCCAAATACTTGCTTAGGAAAAACAACAACTAGCGAAGCCAGCAAAATAATTGCGAAGCAGATTTTACGAAAGTTTAAAGTGCTTTTGGCAAATGATAAAAGTCTCCCTAACGGCAACGTGACGAATTCGCCTTTTTCATCTATGGTCATGCGACCACCTCAAAATTTGCTACGAGTATTATGCGATTGCTCAACTTCATTAGCCTACATCTAAACTTGGTAGATTGCATTTACCTAGCAGCAATGGCCAAAAACAACTTGGCACTTAAAAGCTTTGTCTCAATCGGCCTCAAACTCCAAATATCAGAAATACCTTATTGCGCTTCAACTCGAACGAATCTTAAGGAAGCCTTGAATTAGCAGCTATTGCCCCCGAGCAGTATTAAATGCTTCTAACACCATCATTTATATATTCCATTAGATTTGGCTGGCCATCGTTAAAACCGCTATACATGAAGCTCATGCCTGAAAACTCAGATATCCATAGAGCGTAAATCAGTTTGCAAAAAATGTAAAATTGGTAACTCTTCTTGGTCCAAGAGAAAACCACTGCTAACTCCGCCATGTCCTTTAACTGGGTAAGTTCTAACAGCTCAAAATGGCAAATTTTGTGTCGTAGCTATGTGACTTTTGCGCGAAATAAACAAAATTTTGGAAATTTTGGATTTGAAAATTAATACCTTCCCCTTTTTCTAATTTAAAAATAAAGAATCGAGAGTCATTAGGAGAAAATGAAATGGCCGCTGATTCTTGGCAAAACCTAGCTTGCCGGTGAAGTGTTGACAAAATGTGTGCCACTGAGCGTCAATATTTTTTACGTTCTGCCTGGTAGTGAATCAATACCATTATTTTTCGATAAAACTATTTAACCTGCTTACGGTACGTGCCGATAGTTTTTCAGGCATTAAAAGCGCTGGTAAATGTGTTGCTGAGATTTTCACTTAGCGGTGTTTTCGCGCCTCGTAGCAAAAAGTGCTTAAGTACGTTAAGTAGTTGCCGATACACAGACAGTGAGAACCAATCGACGAAAGATAGTACGCGTAGCACTTTTGTTGCTTTTGGGTAGCCTTCTTCTTATTGGTTTTAATCTTTCGAATCCAGCTTCTATCTCATTGTCAAGAACTTCCAGCACAGCACTGACTAATTCATTGAAGCCTTCTTATTTAAAGCCAGTTGTCTCGGGCAAGCCATATATTGGTTTAAAAGCTCCTCTCACTGGTTCTTCGACCACATCGACCCAGGCACTAAATGCCCCCGTTACTCTGTCCCCTACTACTTTAGGAACACCAGTTACAACAAATGCTCCAGTTCCAAGCCAGTCCACTACCACTACTGCGTCTAGCCAAGTACTATCACATGAGCCCATGAAGGATTTCGGAATTCAACCAGCGACGCTGACTCAATCCCAGTGGGATGTGTTGCTCAATATTGCCCAGAGTGCCGGTGCAAAGGTTATCTCATTCGATTTTAATTGGGCGTCTTATGAGCCGAACGGACCTGCACCCTCTGGAGAGTGGACAAATTTGGATTCTTTTGTCTCTGATGTGCGTTCCAGAGGTTTATTGATAAGGATCCAAATAGTCGGAATGCCAGATTGGGCACGGAGCCCTGGAGAGCCAAGTTTTGCCTCTGCTCCGTGGCTAGCCCCTTCCACTGCTAGTGAGATTCAGGCATGGAGCCAATTCGTAACGAGGTTAGCGTCTCATTTTGGAAACGAGATTGCCTATTATGAGATCTGGAATGAGGAAAATGAATTATCGTTCTTTAGTCAGGGCCCAAATCCTTCTATATACGCCAATATATTGGAGGCAAGTTACGTTGCTATTAAATCTGTAACTAATGTTCCACAGGTGATGTTTGGTGGCACCAGTCGCAATGATATCGGTTTTGTCTCTCAGGTATATGCCGCCCTTGACTCTCAATTTCCCACGACTGCCACAGCTGATCATCACTTCTTCGACATTTTGGGTGTGCACCCATATAGTGGAGACAGAGCTCCTAATGTTGTTTTGTCGTCATGGGTTTACCAGGATCAGTGGGGAACTATGGATGAGAACTACACAGGTTTCGAGCAGTTACACGCCTTAATGGCTCAACACGGCGAAGGCTACAAGCACATCTATATATCGGAGTTCGGCTACAATACCGCCCCATGGAATGGTTTCTCGGCGGTTTCGGATACCACTAGAGCGACTTATCTCACTGAGGCGTTCAACCTGGCTGCGCAAAGTGGGTATGTGGATGGCTTGTGTTGGTACTACTTCTACCCCACTCCGTGGAATCCAGCTTCCTGGACACTTTTGCAGGGAAGCGGCCCGTCATGGCAGCAAACCGCAACATTCACTGCTCTTGAGAATGTTCCAAATTCCTGATAACGTAAAACACCATTAATACATCCTGGAATGCCCTTTAAAGAGTGGCATGAAACAAAGAAAAATCATGATACTAGCCGCGTGCCTTTTGCTTGCAATGGGAACTTTGGCTTTATTCGATCTCATTCCGAATAAGACCAAAGTAGTTTCATCTAAAAGCACAACGCCGACAACTCGTTCCTCGACTACGGCACCTGTGATTTCACCCGTTAAAGCACAGTTTCCTGAAAAAGACCTGAGTATTTTCCCGGAGTTTTTGTCTCGTGCCGAGGTAGTTAGTCTCTTGAATCTTGCAATATCTGCTGGAGTTCAGATAATCTCGACCGACGCAAACTGGTCTTATCTCGAACCAAACTTGGGTCAGTTTAAATGGCAGAATTTGGACGAACTCGTCTCTCTTGTCACTGCGCGTGGACTACAGGTAAAGATTCAAATAATTGGCTTTCCAGATTGGGCAAGGGATCAAGGAAAGCCCACGGAGAGCGTAGAACCTTGGCTCTTGCCTGAGAGCACACCAGAACTTCTCAAATGGTCTCAGTTCGTTACTACACTTACGACTCGTTACTCCACTAAAGTCTCCTTTTACGAAATTTGGAATGAACCCAATATTGAAAGTTTCGCCCAACCCTTTCCTGATCCGGCAATTTATGCAAGACTTTTGGAAACAAGTTATATGGCAATTCGGTCAGTTAACCAATCTTCGCAGGTTATGTTTGCCGGTTTGAGTAGGAACGACATCGGGTACCTAACAAGCACATACCAGTACATAAACCAAGAGTTTCCAGCAACCGCCTCAAGTGATCATCACTTTTTCGATATTCTGGGCGTACACCCCTACTGCGCCAATAGATCACCGGAGGTAAATAGTCCACAATATGACTACCAGGACTCATTTGGAACAATGAATGAGAATTTCCTGGGCATGGTTGAGATGCATGATGTCATGGCAGCAAATGGTGAAGGATCAAAGCTTGAATACATTTCTGAATTTGGTTACACCACCGTCGCAGGTCAAGGATTTCCCACCGTTTCAGAACAAACTCGAGCACTATATCTCACCCAAAGCTTTGAAGTTGCGAGACAACTCAAATACGTCGTGGCCCTATCTTGGTATGCCTACGAACCAACTCCGTATGTTGTACCTGGGTGGTCGATTGTGAGCAGTAACGGAAGTGGGTGGTCTACAACTCCCACATTCGAAAGTCTCGCAGCCTTTCATTAAACACTAGATACCTCTACAATGTCATCCCGTATGGTTCATAAGTCAAGTCAGCGAAGTGAGTTCGCAATAGCATTACGGTAAGTATCTTCAATTTTGTCAACTACTGCCGAAGTCGTAAATGACATTACCTTAGAAAGTGCTTTTTCACCCATGTTTTTTGCAAGTCCTGGATCAAAAAGCAGTTTCGCGATAGCATCTGCTGTTTCAGAGGCCCTGTTTGGTTTCGTGAGTATTCCGGTAATTCCATCTTCTACCATATCGGTAATTCCACCAACCGAAGTGGAAACAATTGCTCTTCCCTTAGCCATTGCCTCAAGAACAACTGTTGGACATGGGTCTGGATAAATTGAGGGAGCGGCCACAACGGTCGCATTGCTAATTTCCTTCTGAGTCGCATCCGAAGTCAACTCGCCAAGATAAGTAACTCCCTCTGGAATCGATCCTACGTCCACTATTCGGCCAGCCAATCGCAGTTCCAAGTCTACTCCGGCTGCTCTCAGTTTCTCATAAGCACTGAAGAGCACTTTCACCCCCTTATCGATTGAAAGATCTCCGGCATAAAAAACAGTTCGACTATCCGGTTCGATGCGAGTCTTGACAATTAAAGAGTCGGGAATAAAATTTGGAATTACAGAAAATGGAACTCCTGAACTCGACAGCCGGTTCCTTGTGGCAACATAACGACTAACTGCTATGAAATGGGAAACACGAGCGTTACGCTTAAATCTCTCGAAAGCATTCAACATAGCTACCCCAGATCCAACAACACCTCCATAGTGAATTGAAGAGCACGAAATGCAAGCAAGTCCTGGGCCCTCACATAGGACGCCATTTTTAACTAATCGTTTAGTTGCGCAAACATGACTATAGTCATGCAAAGTCTCGACTAAAGGAATCTTGCCTCTCACCGAGCGTGAAAGTAACGAATTTGCAAACCAGTTGTGGCCATGAATTACTTCAAACTTGTTAGCCATAATAAGAGTTTTAAGCCTCCGCGACACCAGTGGATCTGAAATGGGAAGCGCATGAGGACGCTTGACGTCAACATACTTGAAGTGCAGCAGAGAAGCACTAGGTTCCAAGCAAACTACCTCAAAATCACTCGAGGAGCCTCCCTGTGAGGAGGTTGCCACAGTAACCTCGTTTCCCCGCGATGCAAGCGCTGTTGCAAGATTATATACATGCCTCTCCTCCCCACCTGCGACGGGAGGAAAAAACTGAGTAGCGAGAAGAACCCTCATTGTGAGATTACTTCTTCGTAGATTTCTAACATCTTATCTACAGTGTTATCCCAAGTTAGTTGGGCAGGGCCTTTTTGCAACAATTTAGATTTCAGTATTTCTTTGACTCTTGTGGCAATCTCATAAGAGGCGGCTTTAGATGCCACAGGATATGCGAAATCGTCCTTAACCAAATCGTGTAAACCAGTCGAATCTAAAACCAACGATGGAACTCCTAATGCGCATGCCTCTAATATTGAAACTGGATGGGCTTCATAGTCACTCAAAAGAACCATAAGATTGGCACTGCCAATTAGTGAAAACAGTTCTTGTCGCTCATTTCTTGAAAAGCTTTCAATAGTTATGTAGTTTGAAAGTCCAAGTCGCTCAATTAGTCTCAAAAGATTAGCTTTATAAGGTCCTTCACCTACGATATGAACTTTAATATTGGGAAACTCACCCTTAAGGTGTGAAATAGCTTCGATTAGGCGATGATGCCCCTTATATTTGACAAGTCTTCCTGCCGACACAATAATCGGATTACCAGATTGCACTACCTTTTCTATTCTAAGCGTTTCAATAGTTTCTATACCATTGGGAACAATATCTATTGGCGGCGCATAATTTCCAAACATTTCTTGGAAATAATTGCGCTCAAATTCACTAACTGCAATTGCCTTTTTCACCGGAGAGAGCAATCTCGAAATTGCTTTGAACTGAACTGAGCGAATTGTTCTTCTAACTTGGCTTGAATGACCCCCAGAGTGAAATGATAAAACCACTGGTATGCGTGAGTTTCTTAATTTCAATAGTGCCATTGGCGTGACAAAAGTATGAATACCTTGTATATGAATTATATCTGCAGATAAATATTCCAACTCTTTAATCAGTTTCGGCGAGAAGTAAAGGTCTGCATTCTTGGGATAGGCCTTAAACCGCCTTATTTCGACCTCTTCGAGGATCTCAGTTTTTTTAAGTTCACCAAACTTATCGCAGGTTAAATTAGTCACCTGATGACCCCTCGCTGCAAGCCTTTTCGAAGTTTCAATTATATGAGTCTCAGTTCCACCCAAACTCGGATAGTTTAAAGCGCTCACCATTACAATCTCCAAAGCGCCCATATTATGTTCTCACCGTTGTGAATATCTTTTCCTTCAGGTATCCAGATGCCGTTGCAAAAAAGCCACCCAATATAAATGCTGCCTTATAAAAGTCATACCTACTCCCTCTAAATCCAGAAACCATATAAGCAACAAATCCGGCTGGAAGTGTAGAAGTTGCATACTGTTTTTCACTTTCAAGCGCCTTTGTCTTGCCGACACGACTAGCAACAAGGGCCTTAGAAATTCCCTCCATATAGCATCTTTTCAAAAAATATCTAACTTTGGCACGTTCGACGGTAACGGTATGCATTACCAAAGAGCTGGGCACATATATAATTTTTGCACCGCTGAAGAGATTTGTGGACCTTATGGCCAGTTCGGTCTCTTCACAGCCCAGTGGAGATGAACCGATTCTTCCAATCTTCTCATCAAAGAGCCCAGATCTCATGAGAACATCTCGTCGATACGCCATAGATGCACCAATTGGATTTCTAATAACACTCTCGTCTTCTGGCAGACCTTTGTAAGAACAACCAACTGTCCACAAGAATTCTTCGGGTAGCCATTTAGGAGTTCCGGCTTCAAAGTCAGGCTTGATCAGACCCCCAGTAGCTACTACATCAGGATCATTAAACGGAGACACCAAATTTTCCAACCAAGTTTCAAAAGCACATGCATCATCGTCAAGGAAAGCGATTATGTCACCCACAGATGCTTCCACGCCAGAGTTTCTTGCTCCAGATAGCCCACGCGAGCCCGAATTTGTAAGTACTTTAAGATCTGGATATATATCGGATAAAGTCTTAAATAGCTCGTCGTTGTGATCGATTACTAATATGATCTCCTGAGGTTGCAAAGACTGTATCTCTACGCTCTTCACTGCCCTTTCAATCATGTGCAGTCTTTTGGTACTATAAGCACAAATGACCACGGAAATTGCCATCACGCTACTTCGCTCTTTTCATTTTGAACGACCACTTCTTGGGGTTGCCCTATTGGCCTCTTGCGTCTCTTCCATTCGGTGCGAATTGTTCTTGCAACCCGCACGCCATCACGAAAAGCATTAAGATTTGACCTTCCGTGTAACCTAGAGTCCTCGACACTTGGAATTTCCACAATGTTGAGATTAGCTGAAGCCGCACGAAGTGCCAGCAATGTTTCAATTTCGAATCCATCTCCCCATAGCATCGGCGAGGTGGAAAATGGATCGACAGGTTCTACTTGTAAATCAAATTCAGGCAATATGTCAGCCCAAAAGGCGTTATATCCATAACATAGGTCAGTAAAATCGGTTTTAAACAGGACATTTACTGACTTCGAGAGAGCCCAATTGCCCAACCACCTAAGAGCAGTTAGGTCGGCGCTACCCCCTCCTTCAAGACTGCGGGATCCCTTGGCAAAGTCTGCCCCAGTTTCAATCAAAGTCTCTACAAATAACTTAATCTCATCTGGCCGAGTGGAGCAGTCCGCATCGAGCATGACAATTATGTCACCTGATGCGGCATTGAAACCACACGCTAAAGCATTTCCCTTCCCTCGGCGTGTTTGCCTGACCACTTTGATCGACGGCATCACCTCCCTGGCTACCCGAACGGTATTATCTTTGGAATTACCATCTACCAATATGCATTCATAAATCCACCGGGGAAGAGCATCGAGAACATATGGAATATTTTTCTCTTCGTTCATTGCCGGAATCACTACTGAAACTGCTTCGGTCCTATTTGGAGTGAGTGACAAGTTGCTGTAATCGGGATTCTTTATGCGATATGTGTCCGAGTTCCTTACCGAGACTCTTTGGCGATATATTGTCGTCATAATTTTCTATAGTGTAGTGTTTTTCAACTTATTTCCAGAGCGGTTTCATAGTAATTTGGCTGTAATACTACTTAGACATTTAGAGTAATTACTCTTTAATAAAGTTAATGATCGCAACCAGTACTTAGTACCGTACTCTAAGTGGTAATGAAGTTAATTTTCTTACCATTCACTTACAACTACCTTCAGAGTGTTGACATTAGGTATATTTTTTATACTGTCAGAATCACTCTCTTGTAGGTTTAACATTCGAAGGAACACTCTTCACTTTAAGCTCAATTGCTGGCACGCCACCATACACTAAACCTGATCTTAACTTTCCCTTAACTACTGAGCCGGCTGCGACAACACAGTCATCCTCAATTACTGTTCCTGGGAGCAAAGTTGATCTGGCACCTATCCAAACTCGATCCCCAACTAAAATCGGCTCTGAATACGGATGGTCAAGACCGATGCCTATCTGGCGTTTATGAGATGAAGTTAAAAAATAGCATCCCGGCCCGATGTTGGACCTCTGTCCAATGGAGATAGTTCCACTGCCTTCAAAATAACACGCTCTATTTATAGAAGTCTGCTTTCCAACCGAGACAAAGCTATTGTTAAATTTGCAATCCTCTCTGATCTTAGGAGTTTCTATTTTAAGGCCACTGAGATTCAGCAGAAGCCATCTTAGAGCTCGTGGGATAAATATCGATCCAGCAACTGTATTTCTAATAAACTGCCTGGTAAAAGTAGTTATATCTTCCTTTAGACTAACTATCAAAAGCTGAAAAGCTGATTGGTTCCCGTCAATACTGGTCGAAGAACCAATCTCCATCGACTTAATTAATCTTTTAAACTTATGCATTTATATTATTCTATTGCGTTTCGGACAATTCAAGCTGGACTAGGCAAATAACCCATAGTGCCATGATGAAGTTGAAAAAACAGTCAAAGAGGACATTATCGCAATGGTTGCCGAAGCAAAGATAACGATCAAAGGAACTAAGAGTCGAGCAACAGCCCTTAACTTCTTTCGAGCCTCAATTTTAATTGCATCCCTAATCAAGATTACATATAGTCCAAATGCTGCAATTGCTAGAAGTATCTGAAAAATGATCTCCGGCAATGCATAGAACGGAACTAGAAGCATGCCACCTAAAACAAACAATGAGAAAAAATATGCCAGTTTACCTTTAAGTTTCCCAGCTAACAAAGCCATTATTAAAGCAGCCACAAATAAAAGAAGAGTTCCATATGAAATACTAGCGCCGTATTTGCCAATTACCGGAGTTGCACCGGAACTTTCACCCAGTGTAGGAAGGCCAGAAAGATTCGATAGATCGTATATGTAGACGTAGCGATTACTGTACACGAGGTCGAATCCAGGGACATTTTTGAACTTGGTTAGCTCTTTTGAAGTCAGGGTAGCTTCTTTAACTGAAGATGTAGGTTCAAAGTAGTTTCCAAAAGCCGGAGGCCCGCGCTCAAGTCGAGTGTCTACGACCAGGAACCGAATTTTTGCCTTTAAAATTAGCGATATATCACTGGATGTAATTGAATTAGAGTAATAAAGAGGAGCCACGTTTAGCGACCCCGAAATGGCAGTCACTGGCCTAAGGTGACCAACTGCTGCCATTAAAGCACCATTGTCTCTGTCTGCTGCAATATTGGAATTAATTGGCAAGTTTTCCGATGCCCAAGTCGCAGCATCCATTGAAGGTTGACCTATTGATCTGTTGTCCCCGCCGACAATGTAAGGACCAGTAACGTACGACCAATCTGGACCCGAGCCGAGCATCATTGAACCAACAAATAATAATGTCAGT
>JABEUL010000085.1 GCA_013044465.1 Acidimicrobiales bacterium | reverse complement strand
GCGGCGATGTTGGATACGTAGATGAATCCGGTTTACTTTTTATAACGGATCGTGCAAAAGACATGATTATTCGAGGGGGAGAAAACGTATATTGTGTGGAGATTGAAAATCGCCTGGTCGAGCACCCTTTAATCGCTGAAGCGGCAGTAATTGGTGTAAGCCACCCCATATTAGGTGAAGAGGTCAAAGCAATAGTTCACCAAGAACCAGGGGAGAATTTGAACGCAGATGAAATCAAGGCTTGGGTCCGCGAGACCTTAGCGGATTTCAAAGTGCCGGAATATGTTGAAATAACAGACCAATATCTACCCAGAAATCCTTCAGGAAAGATTCTAAAGAACGTTCTTAGAGGCAAAGGAGCGGTGAGTTTTGATGCAACAGAGATGAAAGATGCTGCCGAGTTTGGAAGCAGTTAAATTTATCTTTGCTTTAATGTCAGTTAGTTTTAATGATAGAATTTAATAAATTAAATGGGCCGTTGGCGCAGTCTGGTAGCGCACTTGCATGACACGCAAGGGGTCACAGGTTCAAGTCCTGTACGGCCCACTGGAAGTTCAAGGTCTCGTCGTATTATAGCGAGATAATGAAGCTTACTTTTGGATCTTGTTTTGAACCAGAAGGATCACAGTTTTTGCAATTGTTTCGAAACTACGAGTATTAAACAGCTTTGATTTCTCAATATAATAAGCTTTAATGCGACTGGTTTCAGGATTGCAAATTCATTGTCGGGTTATAAGTGCCTGCGTGTGATTTCAAAACGCTCCACATAGGTTTGTGCGCAAAGTTTCCGACTTAACCTGAGTTATTTAATTGGAAAACGTCCTTTACCGGTTTTGCCTAGAAACTCCCTTCATTACTCGAATAATGAGCATCAGAATTAAGAGAATTGCCGCACAAGCTCCTGTGACAATCAAGTAGATACCTTTTAGACTATGCGTGGGCGACGGGCTATTTTCAGGCGACAGAGTAACTAAATCGACTTGGTCTTCGTTTAGAGAAAGCGATAATGAATAGTTACTAGGCGATTTCTGAATTACATTTGAATTGGAAATGGCCAAAAATTTATTGGAAGATGATGGAAGTATTTGATTGATCGATGCGCTTTGGGCAAGCGACTTATCGGATGCGACATTTAAATTAACTGATACCACGTATGGACCGCCAATTCTCTGTCCAAAATTATTCTGGCTGTCGTAAGGGACGAAGTTGTAAATAAGTATCCTTATTGTTCCACTGGAATCCTTTGCTGCAATTTCTCCAACGCCGCCACCAGTTCCAAAAGGATCATTGGGAAAGCTAAGTGAATTAGGATTATTGATATTGCTCAGAACAATATTTCCGTTCATCTGCGACCAGAAGAAGAAGGCGTAATAGGTTGGTTTTGGCTGGAATGAATTGTTAAGTAAGCCAAAAGCACTATTTTTGTCTCCATCCCAAACGTTATACCAACACATTCTGTCAACACCGGCCTGGGTTGCTGCCTCAAGCGCTGAGAGTGCAAAGGCAGCATCAAAGGAGGAGTTCTCTCTTGGGTCAAACTCTGCATCCATGTTCCACTCATCAATCCAGAGCAGTGGATGAAGTTTGGGATAGTTTTTAAGCTCATTTTTCACTTGGTTGACTTCATCTCTGTAAGAAGAGGTTGAAAAAGTAGTGGTGTAATAGCAAGGAGTACCATTTAGCGACTTGGCCGTGGAGAACTGAAAATTACACAGTGGAGGAAGGCCTCCTTGAGGACCTGAGTTAGGATCGTTTGAATAATCATGCCAAGAAATGAAATCCAAAGGAAGATTGTTTTTTGCCACATATGCAAGAAAAGTATCCAACCAGTTCATATCCATCGAATTTGTGACATTAGCTAGGGCCGGAACTCCTACTTGGATGGTTACCCCATCTTTTTTTGCAACTGCTTCTAGAGCTTGGCTTGTGTCACTATATAATTGCAAATAGGCAGGTAGACCGCCATTCCAAAACAGCCAGTCAGGTTCATTCCACACTTCAAAGTCCCTTACTCCATTTTGAATTGCATAGGTTGCCAACTGAGTAATTAGGGAAATCCACTTGGCTTTGTTGGCTCCTATATCTGGTGGGCTGTAACCAGGTGAAGCATATTGGCTGGGTTTTGTAGCCAAACAGCTAGGTGAATAATCCACAATGACTTCGGGGTTTGCACCGGCTTGTTTAGTAAGTGCCAGTCGAGAGGCCAAAATTGATGGATTCCAAATTCCGCTTTGGCAGTCATATGCAGGTACTCCATTTGTCTCCGCTTCCAGGGAAGCATCTATACGCACCCATTGGAGGCCCATTTTTTTCATGGTAGTGAGCTCATTAGGACTTCCAAGTTGGTTTACTCCCAGTACGTTTTTATTTATGGGGCCTAAACTCTGAGAGGTATTTACCGTTATATTTACACTCGGTAAACTAGCTCCCACTCCACGTGGTGAACCGACTGCCATAAAAGATAAAACCACCAGCATAAATGATGCAAAAGCTTTAATGAGTAGTGGATTTCTTCGAATATGGGGGAGTAAATGCTTAGATAATCCCCTTGAAGTCATTGGTAAGTTGATCGGCATATTCTTATCGACAGTTAAACACATTATTCGGGGAATTTACAAGATGGAAAAACAATAAGTGCATTTAGTAGTTGCTTTGGCGTATCATTGAGTAAACCAAATTGTTTGGATTTTATGGCTGAACGGAGTGGCATGACTGTTACTGCAGGGACAATTGATGGTGGAAGTGGTTCGACAAACACTGATACCGCATCGAAAAAGGTAGGGTTTAGAACTTTAAATCACTACCCAAATTTTGGCGTTCGAACAGGAATGCTACTACTTGTTGTAGTCTCATCAATCGTGCTGTGGTATCAGTACTATGTTCCCACAAGTGTGGCACCCCTTTTGCTTCCGCACTTCCATATGTCATTTACCTATTACGTAACTCTCATTGTCATTTCAAATATTGCCGGGGTTATTGCAGCTTTAGCTGGAGGGCTTGCAGATAAAATCGGGCGTGCCAACATAGTCGTAGGTGGACTACTAGTTGTAGCCGTGGTGCAAACTTTTGTCCTGCCTAACGCAAGTTCAAAGTTGATGCTTGGAGTTGGGCTCGCTCTCGTTGGTCTTTTTGAAGGAGTTGTTTTAGTTGCTACTCCGGCATTAGTCAGAGACTTCACACCTCAGCTAGGTAGAGCTTCTGCTATGGGATTTTGGACCCTCGGACCGGTGGCTGGAGTATTAACTGCCTCTTTGGTTGGAACCCATACGATAAGTGCGACAAGTACTGATTGGCAGAGAGAATTCTTGATCTCTGGAATTGCAGGCTTTGTAGTTTTTGTTCTTTCGGCAGTTCTTTTGAAGGAGTTGTCTCCAAGACTAAGAGACCAACTCATGGTTTCTTCAAAGGACAGAGAATTAGTTGAACTTAAAGCTAGGGGGCTTGATGTCGAAAGAGCTACGCAAAATCCCTGGAAGCAAATGTTTAAATTTGAAATCTTGGCTTCTGCTTTCGCTATAAGCGTAATGCTCATTATTTTCTACACCGCTTCAGGTTTTTTCCCGGTATATATCTCAACATCATTCCACCAAGGTTTGACAAACGTGCAGCCTTTTACTCTGTCTCAGGCAAATGGAATTGATACCTGGATTTGGGCGGCTGACTGTCTGGCCTTAGTTATCTTTGGGATTCTTTCAGACCTGGCCAAAGTTAGAAAGCCCTTTATGCTTGTCGGTGCACTTGGGGCACTTAGCATGATGGTGGTTTCAATTGGTATAACTGGCAAAGAGTCGACTGGTTACTATGAAATAATTGGTGTCAATGTTGCACTATTCGCATTTCTTGGCATGGCCTATTCGACTTGGATGGCAAGTTTTACTGAAACAGTTGAAGCAAGAAACCCCGCACTGGTTGCAACCGGGCTTGCAATCTGGGGAGCAATCCTAAGAGCTGTTGTGGCATTATCGTTATTGGCACTGCCTCACGTGGTTACTTCGGCAGGACCCATTGTGGACAATCAGTCTTATTTGCAGTATGCTCCGAAAGTCTTAGCTATTGAAGCAAAAGACCATTCTCTCCTTGTCATAGTCGAGAAAAACCAGGCACTATTTACCCAGCTGGCCACTTATAAGAACCCACTTTCCATCCCGCCTACCCTTTTGGGGGAAGCAGTGAAGGCGGCTGGGTCGTTAAATACTTTGATAAAGATTAATGAGATTAAACCCGATAT
>JABEUL010000084.1 GCA_013044465.1 Acidimicrobiales bacterium | reverse complement strand
GCGACCACGGAAGCCATTATGGTTTGGCATCTGAGAATGAAAAGTTCGACCAAGTAAAAACTTGGTCGAACTTCGCCTAAGACTTTGATAAAACTATCCTTTTAAGGTGAACCCAAATTGGTACCCTGAATTTGACAGCACATTTCGACTATGCCCGCAAACGGTCCGGTGACTGTGCCAAATAGATAGCGGCAAGCCTCAGCCAATGAGTTTTATCTAGCCTTCAGACACTAAAGGTTAGATTTCTCGAGGGCCAAAGAATAGGCATAAATTAAATCCAATGAATATAGGAGATCATCCAAAGTGGCCGAATGAAAATGTCTCCTCTTAGAACCTGATTAATTTTTTGTAAACTACAACTATTCTGAAATAGAGGATATTCCACAAAAAATGATGGTCTAACTTGCATTGAGTTAGGATAAGTTGTGGCCAAGGCTAGATTACGTCGTGAAGCGAATTTGTCAGCATTTGCAGCTGTCATAGTGGTCTTTCTTTCACTCTCTTCGTGTGCGAAGTCACCGGTTAGTAGTAGCACCTCAAAAACCAGCGCTTCTCAACTATCTTGCCAAGCAGCTAGATTTTCTGGCTCGGTCGCACCAAAAAGCAAAATTTCAGGGATGACTTATGGCGGGTCGTATTCGGACTATGTGCCAATGCCAGCATTTCCATGGCAAGGTGCATTTGAGAGCAAAAACGTGACAGTTGGATCCCAGCGTACAGGAGTTGGTCTTGATGCCACTCTCTTTTACCCAGCAGGTAATTCTTTGCCATGTTCGCTACCTGGAGTTGTGATCATCCCAGGAAGTATGATCGGAGTTCAAACACAGGTGCAGTGGGTTGCTCGGGATTTAGCGGGCCATGGATACGTGGCTCTCTCTATAGATCCGATGGGGGAAGGTCATTCACCACAAATCTCGCTGCCGCCATGTAATTCCACGAAATCAACCAGTTCAGGCATACCCGATGGTTTTGGAGGAAATAATTCAGTCTCGATGAGCGGAGATCTTATAAATTGGCCAACTAACACAAGTGGAGCAGTATGTGATAGTCAGTCGACAGATGTTAGTGGTCTCAACTATTTAGACGCGCTTGAAAGCGGAATTGATTGGCTGACTTCAACATCTGATCCGGAATTAAATATTGTAAATCCTTCGAAAATAGCCGTTGTTGGACACTCGCTTGGCGCCATTGTTGTCAGCTTCGCGCAGTCTATCGATAAGCGTATAAAGGCAGTAGTCGGACTCGACAACCTGTCCTCAACTGTGACAGGCGATCTTGGTTCGCCACGTTGCGCAGGCAACATCTCAACAGGTTATATAACACCTCGGGTGCCAGCCCTTGGTGAAGCATCTGAGTACTGTTCGTCACAGCAAAGTTATCCAGCTTCGGCTAAAGAAACAGCTGCCCTAAGGTGGAAGTCGTTTGGAATTCCATCTATGGAAGTCGTATTTGCTGGTGCAACTCATTTCTCTTTCGCCCAAGACTCTGTTAAAAACTTTGGTGGGACAGAAGTGCAGTTTCAAGAGTTTTCTTATTATATAAAGGCATTTGTCGATCTTTTTCTCAAAGGAGATGTGACGGCTGCAAAACTCCTTGATGCAACAACTGTATTAGGAGAACCACTTTCTTCAATCTTAAGTTCCCGTTTTTCTTCGGGTATTTTGCTGCCATCATTTCTTCCAGTGTGTTCTGACCTATTAACTTGCAACACAAAGTAGAACGAAATTAACCATATTGGGATCAGGCCATTTGGCGTAAAATTCAATCAGAAGCGTTTCAGCATATGAGTGGAGGTTTGCAGCAAAGTGCCTGGATCAAGAGTCAGGCGAAACTAACTGGATTGATATTGCATCTGGATCGTGGGCGAATGAACTGATTAGAAGTGTGACATCAGAGGGATCGGGTGCGATTCTTGTTCTAGATTCCTGGTCCCATTCAGCAAGTGCCATAAGGGAGAGATCAACGTTAATTTCGATGGATTCGCCACTTTTGATATTTGAAACGGCGAACCCAGTCAACATGAGCTCACCACTATATCGACCGCTCTTTCGTTTTCCGTAAACTTGGATAACATGACGTCCATCTCGATCACCTGTGTTTTGGACATTGACTTGAAGTCGAACTTGGTCGTCTTTGATTTTAATAACGGTTGCTGTTTTAATTGAAAACGTTGTGTAGGAAAGTCCGAAACCATGTGGGAATGCTGCCTCTACGCCTAGTCGGTCTAGGAGGCGTTGGCCGTGGAATCGGTCATAAGTGATAGATGTGGCATTGGGGTCAAAGAAGGGAAGGTGATCTTCTGAAGTTGGAATCGAAAACGGCAGTCTTCCACACGGGTTCTCTTTGCCACTTAGAACATCAGCCAAAGCATGGCCTCCTTCCATCCCTGCATACCACATGATCAAAGTGGCTGGCACGTTTTTGTGCCACTCTTGAGTAATCACTGCTCCTGCGGCAACAATGGCCACAACACTTCGTTTATTTACTTTACCCACACGAGTAATTATTTCCGTGTCGATTGGTCGAAGGCGAAGTGAGGTTCTGTCCCCTCCTTGCCCGTCAGACATAACGGGAGGAATAGACTCATTTGGTTTTAGTCCCGTTGTGTCGAAAAAGTCGAAACCATCTGGCATCGGAGGAAATAATCCGATGAGTTCAGGTTGTGACATCGTGTCTACTCCAATGTATTCGCCCTCATCTTCTGCCGTGTAGCCCACAACGATAATGGCAACTTCTGCTTCCGAGGCTGCTATTGCACAAGCTTCTGGGTCATCGTCAGTTATGAGTGTGATCTTGGCATTTTTAAAAGCAGAGCGAATTCCCTCAATTGGGCTTACAAAACCGGGTGGTCGCACATTAGAAGAGCCGTGGTCACCAAGGTTTGCCTGGGTCGCAAGCCTGCCAATAACGGCAATTGAGGTGACATCATTGCCAATTGGAAGCACAGGTGTTCCACCTACTGGATCATTTTTCAATAGAACCATCGAGCGTGCAGCGCTTAATCTTGCAAGTTGCCTATGAGATTCACAGGCCATGATGCTTTCATCTAGATCAAGAGGATTTCGTGTTGCATAACTTCGCAACTGAGTCTCAATGATCCTTACACCTGATCGTTTGACATCTGCCCAGGATGCATTTCCTGTGTCGAGTTGATTTGCCAAATGTGTTGCCCGCTGCTGGGCGAAGGGCTCTTCAACATCCATTCCAGCTTCAAGTGAGATAGCACCGTCTCGAATTCCCCAGATAAAGTCAGTGACTGCTACACAACCAAAGCCCCAAAGGTCACGCAGCACTTCTGTCAGGAAGTATTTATTCTGGCCCATCCATTCGCCATTGACTGAGTTGTAAGAAGCCATTATGGCACTTGCTCCCTCGTCAAGGGCTCGCTTGAAATGGGGGAGGAAGACATCGTGAAGAGTTTCAAAATCTACAGTTACATCAACTTTGAAGCGGGCATTTTCCATACTATTTAGAGCGAAATGCTTCACACAAGCCATCGTGTAACGCTCAGCGCCTCTAGTCAGTGCCGCTCCAAACTCTCCTAGATGGAAAGGATCATCTCCGTAGGTTTCCTGCACTCTGCCCCAGGCGGGATGTCGGGGAAGGTTGATACACACCCCTCCGAAAAAGTTCCCTCCTTGGGCTCTGATCTCACGACCAATTGCCTCGCCAATCTCTTCTTCTAAGGTCACGTCCCATGTAGCGCCACGTGCCATGGAAACAGGAAATGCAGTACCGTGTCTAGCCACACATCCACGTGGTCCGTCAACAAATCGGATTCCAGGTATTCCAAGTCGAGCTACCTCTCCGTGGATGTAGGGCTTTACGTTGTAGCCCTCGACCACCATTGATCTAAGCCCTATCCAAAATGGAGTGTCACCATCGAGAAGACCTAATTTCTCATCATCTGTGAGGCTTTCATATAACTTATCTGCCTCCACTACTGGCTCGCTTCCTCTATTTACTGCCTCCACTGCCCGGGCGAATGCTTGAGTATCTTGATTACTTTCCTCAATTTGGGAGATGTTTCCTTCATCTGGTGTGATTGGCATAGTTAGAATGCTAGTCATATGGGTCCAAGCGACACAAAACTTGTTCACCTTTTAAATTTGAGACTGTGGACAGCGTGGACTTGCCCTGCACGAACTTGATAAGGCAGCCAAAAATTCTCAAGTCCAATGTTTAAGAGAAAAGTTATGACTGAGAATTAGATGCTGTTCCCAGCAATTTACCTTTGTTCAATCTATTATAAAGACAGATGAAAAATGCGAAATCTTCTGGATTCTTCCGGCATAGAAGTGATATTTCAGGGTCAGTCTCAATGGCTTTCGGTGCGTGAGCCATGGCTAATTACGGGTTATATATTATTTTTGGTTTGATGGTTATTATTGGTGTTGTCGACCAGGTAGCTCTAGTTACGTATAAGAAGAAGTATGGCAGTTCAATCTCCCCCCAAAACTCAGGTTCAAATTCATACATCAGTAAACTTTGGTTTGAGTCCATCAGGCTTTCAATATCGAGCCCATCAAACTTTTCCAGCTGGGCTGCGAGAAGAACGGTAATAGGTCCAATTGGGACGTTCTGTATTCTCTATGTAAAAGGAATTTTCACGGGAAGAAGTCAAGTACTGAGTGACTCTCGTGACACATTTGAAAGTAGAGTCAAAAAAAACACCTATGGGGAATGGCATGATTTGCAGTCCACAACACTTGAGATGAATACTTTCCCCAATACTGACAGTCCAAGTAATGTCTCCCAAGAGCCTGTACCAGCACAGCTAAATCCCCCTCCCACGCAAGAAGAGTACCACGAAGCTCTCCTTAATCCGTGGCCCGGACACACTCCTGAAGAAACCATTCAGCGCAATAGAGACAAATCCACTTGACTTCATTTGAGTACTAGGAACAGGCCTCTAATTTATAAGGACTCGTGGTGGAGAGTTTTGGTTTAAAGATGCCGCCACTTGGTAATAGCATCTAATGTAAAGAAATGTAGAAAACCGAATCAAGGACCGGAACTTGAACAGGCTCTGGAGTAAAAGCTTGGAATATTAGGCGTTATTCCCTCGGGAGCTCTTAGTTATATCTGCTCAAATTTAGGAAGGCGAAGCTATTTTTTGCCAGGAAATGCATAGTTGCACCTCCAGTGTTAGCATGGTAGTGATATTCAGCATTTAACCGGAGGTGGCAGGTAATGATCTACTTTGAATTGGCTGTGATTAAATGCTCCCAGTTATTTGATTCCAAGCAACTTATTAATCTAGATGCGGCAAAGCCATGCTGAAGCGAAGTCGATTTCCGGAACGTTTTCTAAGAAAAGCTAGTGTTTGTTTAATTGCCGCCTTCCTTCTAACCATAGTGTTAACTGTCGTTGGAACAGGAACAGCAAAAGTGATGGCAGCGAGCCCCCCTGATACTTGGTCAATAACACAAAGCTCGCCACCGACTGCTGCCACAATAAATGCAATTTCCTGCACTTCTATGGTTCGATGTGTTGCAGTTGGTGTGAATGACAACGGCAGTGGTGCTGCGCTTTGGACTTCCGATGGAAATAATTGGAATGCGGGCAGTCTGCCTCAAGGAATTGACTACATGGATGCCGTTTCGTGCCCTACAGCCACTATATGCTTCGCCATTGGAATTACTTTGCAGAGCAACGGGCATGTACTTTCAAGTGTCGACGGGGGTATGACCTGGAATTTCCTGCCGTTTCCATCAGGTGACTATTTATATTCACTCTCATGCCCAACAGCTCAATTTTGTGCGGCTGTCGGGGATGCTGCAAACGGCGATGGAGTATTAGCTACCACTTCGGACTCAGGAGTTACATGGAAAGTAATCTCTGAGCCAGCCCCACCCAATTCAGCAGATACCATAACGACAGTTTCATGTTCAAGTGCCACTTTTTGCATGGCTCTTGGTACGGTTGGACAAACATCATGCTACTTATTCTGTTCCCAGACTGCAACTGTGGAGGAAACCACCGATGGTGGCGTGACTTGGACGGGAATACCGTATAAATCTGGGAATTTTTCACCCACTGGAACAGCGGTCTATGCAAATGAAGTTTCATGCGTAGCCCCTAATTTTTGCGCAGTATCGTGGGGGACGCTAGGTCCATCGGCGAGTTATGTTTCGTATACCCCAGATGGTGGGGCCACGTGGTTCCTATATCAATCGCCTGGGAAAGCGTACTCAAAGGGCATATCTTGCGCGTCCAGATCATATTGTGCACTCGTTGGTGGTTCTAATTCAGGAGAAGTCGCGGCTGCGTTGTCGATTACAAATGCAGGATCTTTTTGGGCCGCCACCACAATTCCGGAGACTCAAATAAATCATTTGTCAGCTATATCGTGTCCTTTCACTTCTCAATGCATTGCTACTGGAGATAGAACCAATGGATTTCACACCGTAGCAGCATCAATTAGCCTCAACATTCCAGCCGCATCTTATAGTGAAACATCATTGCCGACGGTTGTTGGCCAATTAGCAGGTATATCCTGCAGCACTGCAAGTGATTGCGTAGCAGTGGGGCAAAGTACGAGTAATAGTGCAGTTGCAATAGTTACTTCAAATGGTGGTGCTAGTTGGTCAAATGCGTCCCTTTCTTCTGGGGTCCAAGATCTATCAAGCGTCTCCTGTGTTGCTTCAACACGGGTTTGCGCAGCCATTGGGACATTTTGGAAGGGATCGGTTGAAAGTTCATCAGCAGTATATTCCAGCGACGGTGGAAATACCTGGGCTAAAGCTATGATTCCTCCAAACATCGGAGCACTTTTAAGTGTCTCTTGTGCGTCAACGACATTTTGTGCAGCAGTTGGTGGAACTGTTGGTCCAACGCCACTGGGGCAAGTTGTAATCTCCGTGGATGGAGGTGCTACATGGAGCGAAGTAGCCACTCCAACTGGGCCACTTTATTACAGCAGTATTTCGTGTGTCACAGCTTCGTTTTGTGTAGCCGCAGGGATTAAGAATAACACTAGTGGTGCTGTAATTTCCACTTCCAATGCGGGCGCGACCTGGGCTTTGAACTCATTCCCTTCTTCGTTGCAGTATCCATACGTTTCATGTGCGAGTGTTTCTAGTTGTGTTTTGGTCACCAATACTTCAGAGAAAGTGCTTTTAACTACAGACGGAGGACTAACTTGGGTTGATAGCGCCAATCCTGCAATCTTCACTTCACACATTAATTCGGTGGATTGCCCATCCTCGACTAACTGCATAGCCGTAGTTCAAGGAGGCTCTTCCAATTTACCTGCAATTTTTTACTTCAGCGCTTTTAGCAATCAAAGCTGGACTTCACTAAGTCAATCTAATGCCTCCGATGCTATCTTCGGCGTTTCGTGCATTGGATCTTCTTCCTGTATAGCCGTAGGTTCACATACAACAAATTGCGGGGTTGGATGCCCTCAAAGCGTGCCGACTTCCTACCAAATTTCACTAAATCCTGTTAGCTGGACAGTGCATACTACAGAGCGCCATGTAACCAATATCTCAAGCGTCAGCTGCTCATCTGCCACACACTGCGTGGCATTAGGTCAGAAATGGAATACCAACTCTTTGGGTGCAATTGCCTATACAACAACTGATGGAGGCAACTCATGGCAAGTTAGTCAACTTCCATCTGACGTTTCTGTTTTGAATGAGATAACTTGCCTAACCGATACCAACTGCGTGGCTGTCGGGTCAAACATGAACGGCATGGGACTAGTAATCAAAACTGTCAATGGGGGAGCAAGTTGGAGTGAAGCCACACTGCCAGCCGAAGTTAATGTTATTTCACTATCTTGCCCCACAGCGTCTAGCTGCGTAGCAATTGGTCAAGATTCAAGTTTAACGTCCTATTTTCTTTATTCATTGGATGGGGGATCGACCTGGAAGACTGAAGCTGGTCTAATAAATGTTTCCAAGACATCGGTTACTTGTCCCACGGCCACTCATTGTGTGGCGGTGGGTTCAGGAAATGGCATTGCCGGCATCGAGACTTCCTCCGATGGTGGAATTACTTGGACTTCATCTAGTATCCCAAATGGGATAAACACTCTAAAAACTGTCTCGTGCCCAGATCAAGTTCACTGCATGGCCCTAGCTGATCAACAAGGTGGTATGCCTGTGGCATTGGTCTCCTCCGATGGTGGCACCACGTGGACTCAGATTAGTTTCGCACCTTCCGACCTTTACCCAACTGACGTATCATGTGTGAATGCTCTTGACTGCGTGGCATCTCTTTCAGATCAGTTTGGCAAAAGTTCCCTGTATGTAACAGTAGATGGTGGAAACTCCTGGAGTATGGATATGTTGCCCACTGGAGTCTTTAATGTAAGTAGCGTGACATGCCAGTTGAATCTTGGTTGTTTGGCAACTGGAACTGGAAATGAATGGAATTTGGGAGCATTGATCCTAAAGTTGGTTCCAGAGGGGCAAAACTTTAGCTATTCGACTCAATTTGGAACTGAACTTAATGTGAATCAAGTATATGGCGTCTTAGCTAATACTTGGCAAGGTACTGCTATAGATGGGAACACTAATCCATCGCATGGCTCCTTGGTGATGAATGCTGATGGATCCTTTTCCTATACTCCAAATGCGGGTTTTTCAGGAGTCGACTCTTTTGCAGTCACCATAACTTCCCCTAATGGATCTCAAGCAACCAACACAGTTACGCTAAATGTACTTTCAAAAGTTGTAGCGATAACTTACCCAAATAATGCCCCAGTAAGTGCGCCCGTTAATTCGAATGTCCTTCCAAAAATTGGAACAACTTCCAATGTTAAAACACTAGCAATGACAGGTATTGCCTCTCTTTTCCAGCTTGTATTACTAGCTATTGGACTAATGGTCTTGGGTTCGTTTTTGATATTTTCTGAATCTTTGCTGAGACGAAGGCAGTAGATACCAGAGTCTATAATTTGCGAATGTTGCGAATTAACCCATTTTTACTATTTGACGGCAACTGTGCCGAAGCAATGTCTTTTTACCATGAATGTTTTGGTGGAGAACTAACGTTAACAAAACTTGGAGATTCTCCAATGAAAGACCAGCTTCCCCCTGAGAAGCACAATAGAGTCATATATGCAAAGCTGAAAAGTGACCATATTGAACTATCGGCTACCGATTGGATGGCCGCTCCAGAATATGAGCCCAAACAGGGAAATATGTTCTCAATATTTGTTGTAGCAAATGGAAGTGACGAGATTAAAAAGATATTTGACAAGCTAGCCTTAGGAGCTGAGACTGAAAGATATCAAGAGCTCCACGAACTGCCTATTGGCACTTACGGACAATTCACAGACAGGTACGGAGTTCAATGGATCTTTTTAAAGGAAAAAGGTTGATGCCGCAAGTTACGTTTCTGGTATCGAGCTAAGGTCTCTCGAAGCTAAGGCGCCTTTTCCTAACCACGCTAAAGAGAGTGGTATTCGTAAAGTTGAAATCAGGCATTTAATTGTCATGCGCATTGATTCGATAGCTTTGGGTCGCTAATTTAATGAGTCATTTAATTATGCGTTCCATTGTCCCGTCGGGCGACCACCATGCCCAGAACTTGGTAGAAGAAAATCGGTCATTTTTGGTTGACTTCTGCAGTGCTTTTGTCGCCAAGGGACCTGTTGGTCCTTGGACCATTAAGGTGAAGTCATAAATTGCCTTGGCGACTTTTCCTGTTCGAGAGTTTGTGAGGTAGTCAAGATCTTCATGTGGAAGCGGAAGAGTGGGATCCCTGTTAATAGATATCAAGGGCCGCCTCTTTCCATTTGCCGGTTTTGGCACCAGGATCGTAGTTTCTACCAATTTGTCGAGCATCTTTTTCTTTCCCGCACTATCCCATATATAAATGTACCAGCCACTTGGTGCTCTCGACATATCCACATCCTGGAACAAAAGACCCACTCCGGCGATCTCGTCTGTGGGTATTTCGTAACTTGAAATGAACCTGGGTATCTTGAGGGCTTCTTTTGACAAGACGATTGGCCGAACCGCATGAGAAAGTACCAGAGAAAAAATGGGCAAAGTAAAAATAGTTGTGAATATCCCTGTAATAAATGGAGGCGTTCCGTTAGATTCCAATCCACCAACTATCAAAAGGCTAAGAGACATTAAAGTAATAAACGCCAACGTCACCAGGTTTATCCAGTTCTGGCCACTTATTCCTCGAAATTTAAGAACATCGGTATCTTGAAGAACTTGATTGTCTTTCACAAAACAATCATATCCAATGCATAATTCCAATCGAGTTATCAGTTTGAAGACTTTAAAGTACTAGGTGGTCTATATCTTCCAGCTTAAAAGCCTCGAGATTATTACTAAAGAGAGGAGGCTTAAAAACCTGCTTACATTTGCACCTTCGCATAATTGCTGACTTAGAATCTCCGCCAAGAAAACCGATGGTTAACATTGCCTCAATAAGCGGGAATGCTCTACATTCTTTGGACGCCTAACATCTGGCAAATCGACCAGTGCAACTTTTGAGACACCTTATCTCCATGAAACAGACAATACTGTCCGGACAATTAATTGAATACCAAATTCTTAGCCTCGTATGTCTACTAGCCTGTCATGATGCCAGGGAGGGTTTACAACTCCTCTAGATCCATGCGAGTCATAGTTGCCTCATAACCTACACCTGGCCACTGCCAACTGCCAACTGCCGGAGTAGGAGTTCATATTTTCGTCAAATTCTCCCACAAAGAAGTTGTCTGAACTTTGATCCCCAAACCATATCTTTATGGACCTCCCCTCAACGGACCAGGTATACGTGAAGTTGCTTCCACGACTGTACATCTGGTGGGATTTTAGGCTCTTTGTATCCTCGTGAGATCCGATGTATTCAACTCCTTTTATGGTGACATCACATCGATGGAAATCAACTTGCTGAATCATGAAGAATCTGCCCTCCATCCAAGCAAAGTTGACATAACCTTGAACAAATGATCCATTCACTTTCCACTTTCCAACCATTGGGTCAAGCTCGTTTAGCGATTCGTCTGGATGTAACGAGATTCTGCCTGCTAAGTGATTACCGTCATTGGCCATAGTGCGTATAACCGCAGGGGGAGAATTGCGGTGCTTTATCTGTAGCTCAAGTGGCGTGGTTTGAGTGAAGTGTGAACTGAAAAGTTAACCTCAAAAAGTAGTAGGTAATAAAGTAGACGAAAGTGCAATTGGCATTGTTTGGAGTGAAGGTGTGGACTCGCCTATGGACTTAGTGAGAATGGCATATAGATTTGACTATTGGTGGGACCACGTTCTTTTGACGAAGATAAGCAGGAAGAATTAAGTTATTAGTACGTAGGTGAAGAAAGATTCCCTTTAAGTGGCAAACCTATTAAGGGAGTAGTTTACGTGAATCCAACTTTTCCATCGGGTGACCACCAAGCTAGTATTGTTCCTCTAGGTGACCACCAAGTCAGTGTCTCTGGGGTCGAAAATTGATCTGCGATCGGGTGTTTTTGAAGTTCTTTTGTTATTAAGGGCCCGTCGGGTCCCTGGGCAGAGACCACGAAGTCATAAATCTCCTTAGCGATTTGTCCTGTTCGCGTGTTTAGCAAGTCAAGGAAAGTATCATTTGGCGGGGGGAACTGAATCCAAGACCGAAAGTCAAGTAGCAGAAGTTTTTTTAGCGGAATGTGAGTTGACGATAAAAAAGAAGGAGGAGCCATAAAATGATAAAGCTCATGCCTCAATCCGTTTCTTCTCCAGATATTGAGAGACCAACCCTCATACTTCATGGAACTTGAAGGTCGAATATATAAAAGTCCTACCCCTGCAATATCTGAAACCGGTATTATTCTTTTAGGACCAAAATTGGGCAACTTTAGGGTTTCAGGGGTAACCATAAGGGGACGAATCATTATTGACAAGGACTGTCCAAATGCGAAAAGAAAAAATGCTGTAACTAGCATTGCGTAGGCAACAATATGATTTATAAAGACCCAATACCGGACTGCCTGGATCATGATTAAGGTCACGATCGGGCCGCGTACTGCCCATGCGATCTTGTACCAGTGCCCCATTCGCTTGCCTCGGAATTTGAGCACAACTGGCGCCTTTTGGTCCTCCACTATACTCACCCACTTATTCTACCAAAGGCATTTTCAAGATTTAGATGTCGCCTATTTATTTTTGCGGATTCATCTGCCCTGGAAGCAGATACCAGTATATATTCTCGAAACCTTGTTGAAGGTTGGTAGGCTGACTATTCCAGAAAAGCAGAACTTTCCCGAGGCGAACCAATTAGTAGGCGAGAGGTGTTCCTCCTGTTGACAAAGAATTATCCACAAAATGCAAATAGGCGAAGGGCTATTTCCAACTTGGCAATAACACTTTTTCGCTTATCTAAGTTTGGCAACTACCTTGGCAAGCAATCTGGAGTTCAGCCAATGATGCCCGAAGTCAGTTCAGTTAGATTTGGGAACAACTAAATAGTTGAAATGCCAGTTGTTTAAAGTAGTTAAGGAATCGAAATTAGCAGTGAGGAGTCCCAGGACTGTCAATTCAATGCTCTCAAAACTCACTACTCGAAGGATTGAAATTTCGCATTATTCATGGATGCCGGTCAGACAATCTTGATATGGTATCCAATTTCGCCTTGTAGTATTCTAATTCCATGAGCTGTAGTGGAAGTTAGCGAACCTCCCCGCTGGGCCACGTCACGTTTAGCCAAGTGGCGTCTCAAGTCGAAGGTGTGCATTTTTATCGACATTATTATTTTTGTAGAAGGTTTACTTGTGATAGCTCTTGTTACAACCGACAACATTGTGTCGTGGTTTGGGAACAAAGTTCTCATCCCACCGAAGACGTTGGAAATTATCTTTGGAATAGCTATCGTGCCAGGATGGATCTGGATCTTCTTGTCGGTAGCAATAGTTACGGGATTTCGCCACAGCAAGGTGCCTCGGCCTAAAGATCGGAAAAAGTTACCAAGAAGCTATGCTATCTCCCTAATTTCTATTCTGGTGGTTTTCCTAGCATTCACAATTGTTGGATTCGTGTTCGGCGGCGCTAAGGGGTCCGAGAGGATTCTTCCCAACGGATTGCACCAAGTATCAACTTTGGATCTAAACAATGCAGATTGGACTACGGTGGGTCCTAAGGATTACCAAATGTGGGAGGCTCGGTTTGTCCGCGAGGACGAGGTTTTCTGGATCTTCGGGTTTGCCATGTCTGTTGCTATAGGCGAATTGAATATTGCCAGATCCAGTCTTAGATCGATGGAAACACTAAATTGAGATTCAGAGTGTCTAAAGTCCTAGTGATGGAATTGTCAAAATTTTAAGGCGAAGGGTGATAGGTGCTTGAGTCAGTCTGGGCAGTCGTCGCATTCACAATATCGCCGTTGGAGATGGGCCCTCAAACCTCTATGGGTTCTGAATTAATATGATTAGTTGTCCCTATGAGGGGAACAACAATCAGTAGTAGGTCTCTCCCAACCTTGCCTATAAGTGATAACGGTCATGGCTTCCTTATTCATCCTGTAGTGCCTTCTGACTTAAGGATTTCTGCAGCGAATTGTCGTATCCGAATGTTTGGATCATTGAGAGCGATACTTTCGGCCAATTCACGAGCGCCCATCGGCCACTTTTCTACGGGCCATTTCTTGAGAACATTGAGCGACATGTTTCGATTCCTGGTCATGGGACTTTGAAGTCCAATCAATACCAGTCATGAACTGAACAGATTTTTGAAATTCTATTGACGGTCCTGGCGCTTTTTTTGGACTACGGATCTGGCCCATTGCGATAGATCTTGAATTACTTTCTGGTTGAACTAGTTACCTTGTAGTACTATCAGACCATGTCAGTAAGGAATTTTACCTGTTTGCCAGACCGTGGATATTCCCGGCAGGAATTTAGAAGTCCGATGGTTGGGAAGGAGACGTAAGGTCTCCTTTTTGAAATAGTAGAAGATGGAATATTAATATGGCAACACAACGATATTCGGTAACGCCACATCCCATTGAGACCTTGCTCACCTGGGTAAAGTCTGGTGAAATTGCAATACCTGAGATCCAACGTCCATTTGTATGGGAAGCAACAAAAGTTCGTAATTTATTGGACTCTCTATATCATGGTTATCCGGTTGGATACCTAATTTCGTGGCGCAATCCGACGGTCAAACTAAAGGATGGCACGCCATCGGCTGGCAAACGAATTCTGATCGATGGGCAACAAAGAGTTACAGCTCTAATGGCAGCCCTTTTAGGGAAAGAAGTGCTTACGAAAGATTATGATTCAGTCAATATACGTATAGCATTCCATCCGCTAGAGGAGAAATTCGAAGTTTCTAACCCAGCAATACGCAAGGACTCGTCTTGGATACCTGATATTGCCCAAGTTTTTGATTCGAATGTTAGTTTAACTGAACTGACGGATAGTTATGCAAAAGGAAATCCAGAGGCCGAAAGTAGGCAAATTTCTTTAGTTTTAGAGCGACTTCGTAAAATCACTAATAACCATGTCGGATTGATTGAGCTAGCAGAAGATCTCGACATTGAGACAGTGACTGAAATATTCATTAGAGTAAACTCTGCAGGATCTGAGTTATCTCAAGCTGACTTTGCAATGTCAAAGATTGCCGTCAACGAGATTTACGGCGGAAACATGTTGCGCAAAGCAATCGATTACTTTTGTCACTTGATTGCAGCGCCTGAATTTCTTACAACTATTAAAAACAATGATAAAGCTTTTAGTAACTCCGAATTTTTTCCGCAAATGCGATGGCTTAAAGACGCGAATAGCGACATATACCAACCTACCTACACGGATATGCTGCGAGTTGCCTTCACTTCTGAATTTGGACGAGGCAGGCTTCAAGATTTAGTTGCTCTTTTGTCTGGCAGAAATTTTGAAACTCGACAATTCGAAGAGGAAATTATCGAAAGGTCATTTTCGCAACTTAAAGATGGAATACTTGCCTTTACAAACAAAACTCATTTTGATCGAATAACTATGATTCTTCGCTCTGCCGGATTTATTACGAATGACTTAATTGGTAGCCGAAATGCCGTGAATTTTGCTTATATCCTATATTTAAGAGGCCGCTCAGAAGGCATTCCAGCGGCTGATCTTGAGCAGATGGTACGCCGATGGTACGCAATGTCCATTCTTAGCAGTAGGTATACAGGAAGTCCAGAGACGGCATTCGATGTTGACATTCGACAAATAGCTTCACAAGGGCTTCTACCATATACTAGAGCAGTAATTGATGCTGAGCTCCCTGACACTTTTTGGACAGTATTGTTACCACAATCCATGGATACTTCATCGGCACTGAGTCCATACTTTATTGCCTTCAAGGCAGCTCAAGTAAAGCTTGGAGATAAAGGTTTTCTGTCTCGTGATATTACAGTGCAGGATCTTTTGATGAACAGGGGAGACTGGCACCACATATTCCCAAGGGAGTATCTAAAAAAGCAGAATCTTGCAAGAGGTCGTTACAATCAAATTGCGAATTTTGCACTCACTCAGTCTGAGATAAATATAGCTATTGGAATGAAATCACCTAATGACTATTTTGAAGAGCTGAACAAACAATGCAATGGTGGCGAGAAGAAGTATGGTGGCATTACTGATGAAAATGAGTTGCGGTCCAATCTAAAGGTCAGCTGTATACCTGAAGAAATGCTTGATGGAGATATTCCGGCATATGATGACTTTCTTGAAATTAGAAGGACACATATGGCACTTAAAATCAAAGTGTGGTTTGAGTCTCTGTAAAAAATGCCTTGATGTGGAGTTATTTCGCTTATAAGGACTTTGGTGAAGACTGGTTGGGTGTCATGTCTGCGCATAGATATTTTTTGCCTGGAAGTTGTTTATTTCGAGAAAAGCAAGTCAAAAAGGGGCAAATGACCTAGAAGCAAGTATTTTCGCTTAGAAATGCTAACCAAGTTGTCTGACCATAGGGTAGGTTTCATGGCCTTGCTGCAGAGACATTTGAAGAGAGATCAAAAAATATAACTGGGATTTCAATACAAACAGGAAATGAAAACATAACTGTCGTTAATGCTTCATGATCAAAGTTGGAAATGTTTCCCGGTGCGTTCCCTGAGGTTTCGGAAAATATTACAATTGGTTAAATTAATGGCTCAGGCTAGAGATTGGTAATAACTTTCAATTGCTTGAAGTCTACTAACATACTTTATTCCGACTATCGCTTCCTTTCGTATGGAAAAATATCTCTACTGCTGCGTGCGGCGATATCTACAGAATGAGGAGGAGGTGATGCAAATGTTTCCAAGAATTTGGTAAGCGGTTGCAGACTTGTCGCTAAAAAACCTTGTTCCAGTGCTGGAGCGAACACGCTTAACTTGCTTCGCAGCCTAAAGGCTCGGCCTTTCGAGTAGTTAGATAGACTCGATATTAGATTAGCCGATAATAGATCCAGCCGTCTCTGGAATTCATTCACTTTCACTGGATTCAAATGTCTTAGGAGTTAAAGCTGGGATTGCTTATTTCAATTTCTGAGAGTTAACCTTTAGAAAAATGTGTTTTAACGTGATTTTGATGGTATTTTGCCGAGCGAAGTATTTTGACTTTTTATGACTGTATCGTTTAAAGCCTCAGAATCCGCATACCTCCCTAGTAACATTGAATTGTGCCTATTTTCATCAGAGTTTCGAGATTTTTGAAGCAAATAGTTCCATTTCCAGGTAGTAAACCGCTGAGAATTGACGAGCTTTCATGACGATATTTCCCAAACAATTGGATTTAGGGGTAAAGTCTCCTGGGCCAACTTTCTCTCCGGTTATTGTGCCGGATCCCCAAATTGCGAGCTTGCCTGTTAGTGAGCCTAAAGGGGTTGTCTATACAAAGTCTTGGGTGGTGGATCTAATTTTGGATCTCGCTAATTACCTCCCTTCGAAAGACCTGGCTACGATATCTGTGGTCGAGCCTTCTTCTGGCGGGGGTGCCTTTTTAATCCCACTGGCTAGGCGTCTTCTGACTTCCCTCACCATACACGGACGTCCACTTTCCGATGCATATTCTGCACTCCGAGCTTATGAAATCGATTCTTTGGTCGCTGAGAGAACTATTTCAATCGTAATTAAAGAGTTAGTCGACTGGGGGGCCAAACTACAGGATGCACAAGTAATTGCCCGGTCCTGGGTGACCGGTGGAGATTACCTTTTAGAATCTCTGGCTGCTTGTTCTGCTGATGTTGTTATTGGCAATCCCCCTTACATTCGATATGACGACATTCCGCCACAATTATTTGCCAAATATCGCACATTCTATTCAACGATGATCGGACGGAGTGACATCTATGTAGGATTTATTGAGGCAGGAATAAGGCAGCTAGCTCCAGGTGGCGTATTGGCATTTATCTGTGCCGATCGGTGGATGCGCTCCTCATATGGTGCAGCACTACGTAGCCTAATTTCTTCAGAGTATGGCGTTGAAGTAGTTATTGAAATGCATGAAGCTCCCGCATTTGAAGATGATGTTGCAGCTTATCCTTCGATAATCGTCATTAGACGAGCAGCACAGAAGGAGGTCATTCTTGCAACTGCCGACAAAATGGCCGGGCCAATTCCTAACGGAGGGAATTTAGCTAATTCAATAAAAGATCTCGCAGGCGAACGAGTAGATAATTTAGATGGATTTAGGGCAAGCCGAACTAATCGGTGGTATAAAGGAAAAGATCCTTGGCCCTGGCTAGATCCACACCGATTAAAACTTTTGCAAGAACTTGAAGAACATTTTCATCCTCTTGAAGACGTGAATACCGGGACAAAAGTGGGAATAGGTGTTGCGACGGGTGCCGATTCAATTTATATCACCAAAGAAACGGCATCAGTTGAAGTTGATCGATTGCTTCCGCTTGCGATGTCTGGAGATACCAAAACTGGCATCCTTAAATGGTCGAACCATTATCTAATAAATCCTTGGGAAGAAGAACAAGGACTTATAGATTTGGAATCATATCCACAGATGAAGGCATATCTAAATGACCATAAGTTAGATCTAATGCGAAGAAGTATCGCAAAACAAAAACCAAGAGACTGGTACCGCACTATTGATCGAGTAAATCACAAATTGACTTCAATGCACAAGCTTTATTTCCAAGACATGAAGCTTGTGAGCAATCCGACCTTAGATCGTGGTGAGACGTACCCACACCACAATCTTTATTACGTTACTTCAGACACTTGGGATCTTGAAATCCTTGGGGGATTGTTATTATCCCAAGTGGCCCAACTTTTTATTGAGGCTTATTGTACCAAGCTGCGCGGTGGTACGCTCCGCTTCCAGGCTCAGTATCTTCGACGTATTCGCGTTCCCAGTCCAGCGGAAATCCCGCCAAATGTTGCCAACCAACTTATTGAGGCATTTCGCAGCCGAGACTCCCAGGCTGCCACGCAGGCTGCACTTGAAGCCTATGGCATAGACGATATTACGCGTGTATTGGCTTGCTGAATAATCTTGACCAACGCTTCCAAGATGCAATCGAATCATTTTGGAGAATAAGAGAAAACCAGTTGCAGCATCAGATTGACTCGGGCCGACCAGACGCTGGATCTCGTGGTGCTGCCACCGGCGGGAGTCAGATGACGCAATTGGAGGATCTGCTTAGAGACGTTCTACTTGAAAGCGGACTAGATGAGTCACATATATTCACCCGAACTGGTTTAGAACTACCTGGCTATTTTCGACCAGAAAAAAGATGGGATCTTCTAGTTGTCGTTGACAAATGCCTCCTTTTAGTGGTCGAATTTAAGTCTCAAGTTGGACCAAGTTTTGGAAACAACTTTAACAACAGAGTCGAAGAGGCAATCGGCAGTGCCGAAGATATTTGGAAAGCATTTCACGACGGTCGATTCGGTTTGCAGCCAGCTCCGTTTGTGGGTTATTTCTTTTTACTCGAAGACTGCCCGAGAGTTCATGAAGGAATTGCCTTTGGCGAGCCGCACTTTTCAGTTGATCCTGCTCTAAGAGGTGTTAGCTACGCAAAACGGTATTGAATATT
>JABEUL010000083.1 GCA_013044465.1 Acidimicrobiales bacterium | reverse complement strand
AGGTAGTCCCTGGGTTGGCGGCCATTGCGAACTGGGGAAAGACTATTACGGGAACGGAACTCGCCATTGCCCAAGAATATGGACACTATTTAAACCTAAAATTAATCGAAATTTTTCATCAAGCAAGAGTTTTGGTGTTGCCAACAGTTGCAGGTCAACTGCCAGAAAGCGGGGGAGTCGGTACAATAAATGGCCAAGGGGATATGAACTGGGTTAAGTTTACGTATCCCTTCAATCAGACTCGATCTCCTGTGGCGACCGTGACAGTAGGCTTTACTTCAGACGGCATGCCGGTTGGTCTTCAGATTGTAGGACCTCAGCATGGAGATCAGGTAGTCTTGAGAACGGCTGCAGCGCTGGAAGAAGCTATCGGCATCGAAAGCATTGCGCCAAGACTCGCTTAAGTTGCGGGCGCTTAGCTCAGTTGGTTAGAGCGCAGCCTTCACACGGCTGAGGTCGTTGGTTCGAGTCCAATAGCGCCCACTTCTTATTTCTAAATTGCCTGCAAGTAATAATCCAATATCTATGGTAATCGCAAAATTACCAAATTTGACCTAAGATATATATCACTTATGAACCAATGCAAATATTGTAATGCCGTAATAAGTTCTGGAATGCTGCAGTGTCGCAACTGTGGAGCACCCACCGGAATGTCAGTAGCAACAATTAGGGAAGATGCCGCAAGGACCCAGAACTATAGTTCTCAAACAGTTTATTCCACACCCCCAGCTTCAATTTATAATAACACCGGCCCAAAATCTAAAAGTTCAAAAAACCTGCCCGGAATTGCTGCTGCTGCTGTTATTATTATCTTGGTTTTTGGAGGGTTTTTATATCAGATAGGTATGGTGGCTTTTTCGCATTCATCAACAACTTCCATTCCGGTAGCATCGCCAAGTTATACTAAATCTACAACTAATGGCTGCGGAGGAATTTGTCCTGATTTTTCATCAGCAGTATTTGTGGCAGATGGCATATACGGTCTCGATGGAGGTGAGTACGGAAAAAGTGCAGGCGCAGTTGCCTCTGAGTTGGAAATACAATCAACTACTGTAGGATTTTCACAGAATTCTTCAGTTGAGAATTTAAGTTCAACTATTTACGTAACTCCTTTTTACTGTCTTTCAGCAAACCAGCAAGTGGGTCAAGTGCCAGAAAATCCGGGCCTTTATCAGAGTTCTACAGACATGCAGTGCCAAGGGCTGCTGTTTGCAAGTCTGATTTCAAATGGAACCCAATGTGAAATGTATGCAGTATTGAGAGTTGATCCAAAGTCGCCAGTTTCCATCTATGGCGCCGAGATTCCAAGTTCTGGAAAATATAATGCTACGACAAATATTTCAAATACTTCAACGGGCTGCGCCAGCGTATCAAAGGTTAGCGGGTGGACATACTCTCAATAGGTTCACTGAAATATTTTTACGACTTATCGTCTTGGCAATCAGTACAACAATTAGCCTCGATAGATTGTTAATTCCATTTAGCCTGGACCCAGCCAATTATTGGGTAAAGCTGGTTTGTGACTGTACTTACTGCCTGAACTCCAGAAGTGGGAGATGTGATTGATGATGACATCATGTTGTAGCAAGTCACATGAATTCTGTGCTGGAGTAGTGCTTGGAATAGTGACTTATCTTGTGGAAGCACAGCAGAAGCATCGTTGTAAATAGTTTGTTGCAAATTGATACTGCCACCTTGGGCGTAGACGCCGGCATTTTGATTTAGCCATGTCCACGAAACAGGACACATTGTCTCACCTTGAGGTGGGGCAGTCTGATAGGTGGATGAAAATGTTGTAGTAAAGGTGGCACAACCGCTGGTGTTGTCTTGGGTTTCACTCACATTTACCCCTGGTCTCACATTGAATTGGTAAGAGATTGAAAGATTAGTTTTGCCATTTGCAGTTGGTGCACAAACTGTAAATGGAGCAGGAGGCGTAGTAGATCCTTCAATTAATTCAGGTACGACAATGGGAGCAGTAGATTTATTTTGGACGTAGCTGACTATAGACTGAACTAAGAAATCCGGCACCAATGGCTTAGAATTTGAAAGAGCTAAATTAGATGGATTGTTCACCTCGGGGGCTAAGTTTGGATTTGGATTGTAAATCTCAGACGGAATGTAGGGGTTATAAAAAGCATGTACTACTGCAGCACCATTACTGTCATGCCCAAAAGCTAGGAATGTGGCTTCATGAAACTCTGAGTGAAAATCTGTGTGACCACAGTCAATGATCCAATCACCTTGGGCGGCCACTGCATCGCCTGCCTGGGGTTGAAAGCCGGGGATAACTCCACTTTGAGCAGCCGTTGCATATTCGGGCCAGGTTTCGCCAGGTGGGATTGACTGTGTTAGGGGATCGCTTGACAAGTGAGGAAGTTCACCTGTCTGGATTTCCATATGTTCGATTCCAGATGGAGTACCTCCCGAGGTTCCTGCACCTTGGCTTAGGCTGGCATAAGGAGAATCTAGAGACACATCAAATGAGAAGTCTCCTCCGTATTCATGATCGAATGGAAAGTCATTGTTTCCACCAGCACCATCGGTCACTACCCCTGAGGCTTCCATCTGCTTTGGGAGACCGTTAGCTAGAGGAATTATGGGACCATAGTGTTTCGTAATCTTAGTGTTGGTAATTCCTACATACTGAATTTCTGCAATAAAACCATATTGGTTTCTCCCACAAGCAGCTGTTGCATTTGGAGTGGGGATTTTTCCATTGAATGCAACTGCTTGACTCTGATCAAACTGAACTATCGGGAGACTGGGGCCTAAGGGCTTACTGGGCTTGCCATTTGCTGTTAGGGCAAAAATTATTCCTGCAACTAACGCGAAAGCTGCAAGCAAAGTTGCTACCCTTGCTGAAGACTTTATTTTCCTGTTATTATTAGGCATCCTTTTTCCTTTGTTTTTCAACAGTTGGTTAATGTAACTTACTTTTTACTACTAGAGCGCTTTTTGAGCCCAAATGCAAGACCAACCCCCAGTGTCAATAGTGTGAATGCGGATACAAAATCAAACAAAAAGCTCTTTCCGGAATTTGCATTAAGCGAATTAGCAATTGTTGATGGACCCGATGGGGAGGTCGATGTTGGCGTAGTGGGCGCAGTGGTGGAAGAAGTGGTAGTTGGGGGAGGTGGTACGGTATTTGACGCCACTTGGCCAAGGAGCACTGTAGCTGTAGTTCCCAGGTTGCCACTGGCATCCACTGCTTGGATCTCTACAGCGTCATATCCACTTGGAACAGTAATTGTCTGTTGGGTTCCTGCTGGTGAGGTTGCAGGCAAGTTCTCGCTTGGTCCAAACGGCTCCATAATTATGTTGTAAGACTTGACCTGGCCCTGGTACCAATTGTCACCTGGAGCTTGAAAAGAGACCACAGACGTGCCACTTTGCCAGGAAGCGTTTTGGATTACTCCTGGTGGTCTTGAGTCAACTCCATAGCTACTGGTATTCCACTCATTTCCAAACTCATGCCACCACTGATTATTTGCACTACTCTTGCCAGGTGTTGACCAAGCAAAAAGGTATCCGTCTCTTGTTGTGGCTACAATGTCAACATTCCCGCTTGATGTTAAGTCTCCGATTGAAGGCGCTCCAATAATCCACCCGCCTGTATATTTTGGGTACCCGGGTGCCAGTTGGCCATTTGGTAAATATGCAAGTAGAGCCGACGAGTCGCCCGAATCAATTAAATCCGGTGAAGAGGATCCAGTAACATCGGCAATTGACGGACCTGCCAAGAAATCAATTCCTTGTTTTGGTGCTGGAAAACCACTAATTGCATTTGACGAAGAACCGATTGGAAAGGCCGAGATGTAATCATTGATCCCGAGCCCTGATGCATTGGCCAAAAGAGCACCAGCGAAAGTTGAAGTTCCAATGCCAGCATATGAATAAGTCAGAGAGCCGTTTAAATCGCCAACAGCTCCATAAGAATCGAAAGGTATCTGCACCTCAGGTGGAAGTTTAGACGGAGTGAATGCTAAACTAGTATTTTGCTGAACTGCCAATAAACTGCTTGCTGCTGCTCCCAGACTTCCAAAGTTGCCAGCCGTTGTGCCATTCCCGTTGACTAAATAAGGTGGCGTCCAAAGCGGATCAATTATGACTTGGTCTAATCCGTTTGGTCCAGGAGTTGCAATTGGGGGAGATATTCCTTCAGTAATTGCATCTTGGGCAGAACCATAGTATTCAATAATGCCTGTTAGAACTACTGGCCAACCAGGTAAAACATTGCCACTTAGATCGTAGGCAATTGAAATAGATTTCGGCAGCGGTTGGATGCCACCTCCAGTTACTTCGCTGTATTGGGTTTTAACCACAATATCTGGCGGCGAATTTTTGCCATTAAAGTAAGCTATTGCAACCGGAGTGAGAACTCTCTGGTCGTTAATCAGTTGATATCCATTTGGAACAGTCCAATTAGACGGGAGAGATACTTTGACAGGCCATCCAGGCAGACTTGTCCCGTCTGGATTCCAAATGTGAACATACCCGTCAGTTCCTGTCTGAATAATGTTTAGCTGACCATTTCCTGTTAGATCGGCTAACTGAGGAGGTGAAGTGGATCCCATTACAGGCTCTCTTGTCATTGGATTGTCCGGCCTTGGGATGGCGAGGGTTGGTAGGTTGGTATTAAGTGCCTGTGGCCACCCGGGAAGCAAGTCACCTTCTGCATTAAAAACATAAGTATTGCCACTAAGTGATGTGACCACTACGTCAAGTCTTCCATTATGAAACAGATCGCCCACCGCAACCGGTTCTATAACCGGTTCATCCCCGAAGTTGACTCCTGTATTTGAACCTATGAAATTCTGAGGAAGTGTGTGTTGTGGCCAACCTGGGAGTTCTTGACCGGTTTCTGGGTCT
>JABEUL010000082.1 GCA_013044465.1 Acidimicrobiales bacterium | reverse complement strand
GCTATTCGGCCATCCTCCATTGGCCACCATACCATTCCAACGTGCACTTTGATAGGTCCACTGGGCAATACCACCACCGCAAGTACCATTAATACACGCCCACACACTTGGATCAAGTTGGCCGCCAGACTCATAAACCAAGTTGCCAACAACTGCCGCTGCCATGATGGCAGTCCAATTGTCCTGGACATCGTAAACCATCGTCAGAAAAGCGTATGCTTCACGACCTGACAAAGTCGACACGTCCACCGAAGGACATCCGAATTTACCACAAGGAACCGAAGAGATGGGCAGGATAGTATTGGCATCGCCTGCACCCATCCCACTTGGATCACTCCGGTTCACTGGATCACCTGTAGCATCTGCCGAAGAGTTAGCATTCGAGCTTATTGAGGTCCAACTTAGTTGCATGCTGGAAGTTCCGCACGCATTTGTCTCTTGGGGAGTCGCCCCTAAAGTAAAAACATTTTCTCTTTTGATTCCGGGTGTGTAGTTGCTCATCACTGTCGAGGTATTACAACCATAAGTATAGGTAGTAGTTGCAGATACCTTCCTTACAACGTCTCCAAGCGAGTCATACGTGTAGTCTCTTACTTTTTTGATGCTTCCGAAACGTTTGCTAGGTAGATTACTGTGGCTTTCAAAAGCTGAGGTCATGGCCCACTGGGATGGCCACATGACGCTTGAGAGATTTACTTGAATGCCTCTGCTGACATAGTCATAGGTTATTTTAGGAACTCCGTCATAATGGTATATCTCGGGCCCAAGTGGAATTCCACTAGGAGTTTGTGAGAGGTCTAAGTAGTCCTCTTTTTTTGCCTGTGCTAAATTGCCCACATCCTGCATAAATGAAACTGTTCCTTGACTGATGGATGACTGCGTTACACCTATGACTAATTTTGACAAATACTTCCTATAACTACTTGAGCAAAAATTAGGCGTGGAAATTGATGTAGTGGTATTAAATGTGCATGTCAATCCCGATAACATTCCTCTTGTGTCCATGGAACTAGAAATTAAACATATAAGACTTTTATAGCTCCTACAAGCACTATTTTCTCCAGCTGGGGCTATTCCATCTGATTGGGAAAATAGTTTCACATTTCCATCGTAGCTAAAGCAAACAGTGTCTGAATGCTTTCATGGTATACCTGCTTTTTTCTTGCAGACACTTCAATGATGTCTCCGGTGGAGCAGCTAGGGTAGTTTGAGAATAAGGCAGCCATGCTCATTTATAAAACTCTGTTACCAGGCGGCATTACAACTACTAGCTTGTCACTAAGTATTTGTCTAACATCCTATCGCACCGCCAATTTTCATCATGTCAGCATTATCAGGCAGGTACGACTATCCATTCAGATTCTCTTTTCGTTACGATTAGATCATCGTGCCATTGGGTGGGATTGGGTCAAATTGGGGTGAAGTTTTTTCCTTCAAACCTTTGAGTCCACTTTTGGCATCAGGGCCAAGGAATGTAAGTATTTCTAATGCCATTGAGTGTTCAAAAGCAGGTAGTGCCTGTCTAAACCAATCATTGAGTGCTCTTTTTGTGAACCGCTGTGCAAGGGCTGAACCTTTTGCTAATTTCTCCGCAATTTCTAGGGCCACTGGCAGCACGCTATTGTTTTCTACGCACTTGGATACCAATCCAATTCTCTCGGCTTCCCTGCCATCGATGAAATCGCCAGTCAATAAATAGAACTTTGCTTTGGCCATTCCACATAGAAGTGGCCAAGCAAGCACTGCATGGTCTCCCGCAGTGACCCCAAATCGAAGGTGACCGTCTGTGAATTTTACGTCTTGCCCAATTACTGAAATATCAGCCAAAAGCGCTACGGCTAGACCTGCGCCGACTGCTACTCCATTTATTGCAGATATCACAGGCTTGTCAAGTGCAAGCAGTTCATTGACAATTGAACCCGCGTCAAAATACTGGTTGAGCGCCGCTTCATAACTTTCTGTCATATCTTCAATGAGACCAAGATCCCCACCTGCAGAAAATGCCCGACCTTCTCCAGTTATTACGGCTACCCTCGTGTTTTGATCTTTCCCAACAACTCTCCAGATCTCACTTAACTCCCTGTGGCCTCTTAAATCTACGGAGTTTAAAGTCTCTGGTTTATTTATTTTTATTAGAAGCACTCCATCACTAGGAGTTGAAAACTTAAGGGACTCAAAATCGTCATAGTTCATTAACTTCTCTCGCTTTCTCAATTAATTCAACTACTTGATGGCAGGCGCCTTCGAGTTTTTCCATTGAATCCAGATCGACTTCAAGTTCAGGATTTCTAGGCGGTTCATAGGGGCTTGATATTCCCGTGAAATCAAGTATTTCGCCTCGTCTAGCCTTTTTATACATTCCCTTGGAATCACGAGTTTCACAGACCTCAATTGAAGTTGATACATAAACCTCAATAAATTTGAGACCTGAGTTGTTATGGGACAACCTGATCTGATCCCTATCTTTAGAAAATGGGCTGACGAGACTTAATAGTGCTACTACTCCTGAGTCCGCAAACAGTCTCGCCACTTCCCCTGCCCGCCGAATATTCTCTTCTCTGTCTGCTTGGCTAAATGTCAATCCTGAATTTATTCCATGCCTTAAATTATCCCCATCGAGTAAGTAGGCATTTATGTCAGATTCAACAAGTCTCTCTTCCACTAAAGCAGCGAGTGTAGATTTTCCTGATCCAGAAAATCCGGTGAACAGGACAGTTAGGCCCTTTGTTTTAAATTTCTCCCACCTCATTAATCGTGTGACGTGTGAATCGTGCCAAACTACCTCTACATTAGCTTTCGCACTTGATTTATCTGGCATTTTTCTATGGGTTCGGAGGCAATAGTGCCATTCCGGCTGCCACTGTTACATTCGTAGCTTCATCGACAAGTATGAAACTACCCGTAGTTCGATTACGCCTATATTCATCGTAAAAAAGAGGCACAGTACATCTCAGATCCACTCGCCCTATCTCATTTAGTGAAAGAGTCTCTGCTTCTCGGTCCCTGTGTGAGGTATTTACATCCAGTCGATACTGAAGAGAGGTCACCATTGCCCTAGCTTGCCTAGTTGTGTGTTTCAAGGAATACTTCTTTCCCACCTGTAATCCATCTTCTGCGAGCCAGCACAACATTGCAGAGAGATCTTGACCCGAATGGGGTCTGTTGTGTGGCCTACAAATCATGTCCCCACGTGAGATATCGAGGTCATCTTCCAATCTAATTACTACCGACTGAGGAGGGATGGCTTGTTCAATCGGACCATTTGGTCCATCAATCCCTGTGATTCTGGTTTTAAAACCACTTGGAAGTACTATCACTTCATCACCGACATCGATGACCCCACCTGCCACCTGGCCGGCATAGCCCCTGTAATCCCTATGGTGATCATCACTGATCGGTCTTATCACAAGCTGAATTGGAAATCTCACGTCAATCAGGTTGCGATCAGATGCAATATGAACTTCCTCTAGGTGTCTTAGAAGGGGGGATCCTTCATACCAACTCATATCCTTGGAGCGATCTACTACGTTGTCTCCATTTAGGGCGCTGATTGGGATGACTGTCAGATCTGGGATCTCGAGCCTTGCCGCATAATCTCTGAAATCACTTTTTATCTCATTGAATACTTTTTCCTCGAAATCAACTAAGTCCATTTTATTGACACATAACACGAGGTGCGGGATGCGAAGGAGAGACGCCAATAGTGCATGCCGCCTTGTTTGTTCAACCACTCCGTGCCTAGCATCCACAATAATTAAGACAAGATCTGCAGTTGAAGCACCAGTAACCATATTCCTGGTGTGTTGGATATGGCCCGGTGTATCAGCAATAATAAATGTTCGCCTAGGAGTAGCAAAGTAGCGATATGCAACATCAATGGTTATGCCCTGTTCCCGCTCTGCTCTTAGCCCATCTGTCAAAAGAGCCAGATTTACATACTGGTCTCCCCTGGCTTCACTTGTTCTTTCAATAGCTTCTAATTGATCTTCAAATATTGATTTTGAATCATAAAGGAGCCGTCCGATCAAAGTCGACTTGCCGTCATCAACTGAACCTGCGGTTGCCAATCTCAGTAGCTCCACTAGAAGTATCCTTCTTTTTTACGATCTTCCATTGCAGCTTCTGAAAACTTGTCATCAACTCTTGTTGCACCTCGCTCGCTAATACGTGAAGTTGCGGTCTCTGCAATTATCTCTGATATTGAGTTGGCACTTGAGCTAACTGCAGCGGTGCAAGTAGTATCTCCGACCGTGCGGTATCTAACTACTGCCTTTTTCACCTCTTCGCCTTGTTTGGCCGGAGTGTACTTAGTCACGGCAACCAACATAGAGTTTCTCTCCACAACTTCTCTTTCATGGGCAAAGTAAATGGGAGGCAGTGCAATCTCTTCTTGCTCAATGTACTTCCAAATATCAAGCTCGGTCCAGTTTGAAAGTGGAAATACTCTAAAGTGCTCACCTGGTGATTTTTTGGAGTTAAAGAGATGCCAAAGCTCGGGTCGCTGTCTTCTGGGATCCCACTGGCCAAAAGAGTCCCGATGGGAAAAAAAGCGTTCTTTGGCACGTGCCTTTTCCTCATCTCTTCTCGCCCCACCAAATAGAGCATCAAATTTATTCTCTTCAATGGCCTCCAGCAAAGTCACACTTTGATGTCGGTTTCTAGGAGCAAATTCGCCTTCATCAGGAACGGTTTTTCGATCAATTGAATCCTGAACTCGTCCGATTACTAGACGAACTCCTAATTTGCCCACTGTGGCATCACGGAAAGCAATGACCTCATCAAAATTCTGACCAGTATCAATGTGGAGGACGGGAAATGGAAGCTTTTGAGGCTGAAGTGCCTTTAGCGCTAAGTGCAGAAGAACCGCTGAATCCTTGCCACCTGAGAATAAAAGTGCAGGTCTTTCAAGTTCACCTACGACTTCTCGGATGACATGGATTGCTTCAGCCTCAAGTGTTTCCAGGTGAGATACCTCTAAATGCATCTCCTCAGATTACTAGCTTTTCAAACCAGCTATTTCGGAGGCATCCTTAGTCCACCGTCAAGGCGAATGGTCTCTCCATTTAGGTAGCTGTTGATACACATGGAGTGAACAAGCTCTCCATATTCACTTGGCTCGCCCAGTCGCTTTGGAAAGAGCACTCCTGATCCTAAGGCTTGTCTCTGCTCTTCTGGGAGCAGCCCTAAAAGTGGGGTGTCCATAAGGCCCGGTGCAATAGTGAGCACTCGAATACCTAGTGGAGAGAGATCCCGAGCTGCCGGAAGGGTGAGGCCGACTATTCCTCCTTTAGAGGCAGAGTAAGCAATTTGGCCAATCTGTCCGTCAAAGGCTGCAACAGATGCAGTATTGACTACTACTCCCCGCTCGCCATCAACTAGCGGCTCAGTCTTTGCAATCATGGCTGCTCCTAGACGCAACATATTAAATGTTCCCATCAAGTTAACACGAATAATTGTCTCAAAAGCTCCCAAGTCGTGCGGGTTGCCATTTCGATCGACAGTTCTCTGAGCCCATCCGATGCCAGCACAGTTAACCACTATTCGCAACGGTGCCTCCTCGGCGGCTGCCACCAATGCATTTTGAACG
>JABEUL010000081.1 GCA_013044465.1 Acidimicrobiales bacterium | reverse complement strand
GAGAAGTTGAACTTAAAATAATCGAAATGGACCGCCAGAGAATAGCAAAATTAGTTGCCCAGAAAGTCGAGAATCCTGGAGAAAGACCCGTTGAATAGCTAACGGCCAATTTAGGAATATGCTTAAGGTGCACAAATAAGCGGGCTGTGGCGCAGTTTGGTAGCGCGCTGCGTTCGGGACGCAGAGGCCGCCGGTTCAAATCCGGCCAGCCCGACTTTTATTGGCACTTCGGATTTCAATTGGGTTTTCATTAGCCAAAGAACGCAGCGAATCTCTTGAATGTATCGAAAGTCGGACGGTTCTGGCTCGAAAAGATCGAGATAGCCAATTTTTTGCAGCGATTCGATTGCTAAGACTTATCGCAGCCAATTCCTCCTCCGATCAGTGCTGGCACAGCAATGATAAGCCTACTTTCTTGTTGCTAGCTGTCAGCAGGATAATCAGCGCATCGGCTAAAGCCATGGGATTCCTGGTGAGCACCGTGGAACAGAGCGCCGACCATCAGCTCGATCGTGTCGCCGTGGACCGGAGTTTCACCGATTGAGCTACTAGCACTCCTGAAGTTCGCCTGTGACGGCGACACCGTCGTTATACGCAGCATGGTCCGGCTTGCCTGATGACGCTCAAGCAACTCTCCCCAGACCTGCTCATCGAAAATCCCCAACCTTGAATTTTTGGTGAATTAAGTATCCACCACTTAGAGTGGCTCCCTCAATGAGGATGTTGATGTCCATCAAAACCTCAAAAAGGGAGTACACCATTATGTTCACAGGATAACAAGACCAGAAGCAACAGCACTAAGAGCCAGAAGATGGTCGATTGAATTGCAGCACAATATTTTGCATTTCCAATGAAAGGTTTGCCATTGGAGTTTCCTAAGACCTCGGCGTTCCAGGGATTATGTCAGAGTAGCATTTGGCAATTCGAGTTGACAAGGCAACGCCTCGGCACAGCCGTTCTCATAAACTAGTCCTTTGGGGGAGCAACTTCCGTGAAGCACCTCGGCAGAGTTCGTATTTAGGAGAATCGAAGTTCGAGACCTATCTATCTAAGGTTTTTATAAAGTACTTTCATCTAGAGCCAGATCATGGTGGTGGCAGAGACTAATATATGGAATGGTTTTTCCAGCAGAACAGCAAGTTGCGCGGTTATGAAGAAAGCAAGCTTCTCCGAGTCGATAAGTTTGTTCGATGGACTAATTGTTGCCTATCGGGGTGTAGATCTCTCATCGAATATTGATAAATGCAGGTCTCAAGTGGTTAAAAACGCTCAACGGCATTCATTGAAGAGATATTCAGTACTAGAATGAAACCAAATGTCTGTTGATTTGGTTGCTCAATCAGCCCCATCCAATTCTTACAATCCAGTCGATCCATCCTCCACCAGCAGTTTAAGGAAGGATACTCGTCGCCGTAATGACGTTGATAGGCGTATGAGCTTGGTTAAAAAAGTAGTAATAATTGTGCTATTAGTCCAGCTAGGGATAATGTTTGCATGGTCAACGTTGCTTTATAACCGGTTTGCATTGACTTGGGATTTTTCACAGTATCAGCAAGGAATTTGGGAGATTCACCATGGATATTGGAACCCGCCTGACACTTCGCTTCGAGGGGGACTCTGGGGCAACAGCGGTCAAATTATTTTTTGGCTCCTCGCTATAGTCACTTGGTTCACTCCACAGGGGATTCTGCTGTTATATTTGCAGGACATTTTTGTTGTGGCCACTGAAGCGGTAGTCATTTTATGGGCATATGAGATCATAACTGACAAATTGGACAAGAAGTCCATGTGGAAACCTGGGCTGGTTGCTCTCTGCGCTTTCATTTTGGTTGCTAACCCTTGGAACTATTGGACAATCTCTTGGGATATTCACTCCGAGCCATTCTGTACGATTTTCTGCGTCCTTGCTGCGAGGGCTCTTTATTACAACCGCTGGAAGTCTCTGGCAGGTTGGTCTTTATTGACAATTACTGGTGGAATGGTCGAGTGTGAGTATATTTTGGCTCTAGGGATACTTGCTTTGACCCTTGGGAAGAAAACTAGACGCCCGGGTCTCTACCTCATGATAGGTGGGCTTTTCTGGTTTGGCATGTTGGACTTTGTTCTTCATGCTGCGACTTCCATTCCTCCTCCGGATCAGGTGTATGGATATCTCACAAACGCGCCTTACAACGGTCAAGGTCTAACTCTGCAACAGATTGTACTTAAAGTTGCAGAACATCCTGGTAGAGTTTTCGTTCAACTTTGGATTGAGAGATCGAATGTATTTGCCGTACTAAGCGCCGGTGGACTAATTGGAATATTTAATCGATGGGGATTTTTTCTTCCGATAGCAACAATTCTCACAAATACGCTCTCACGGGCTTTCGCAATAACTGCATTCCAGAATTTTCCAGCATTCGCGTTTTTAACAATTGGCACAATCATGATATTAGTGAGCATGTTAAATAAACGGAGAAAGGTATCCAGATTTGTTCCCTTAATTAGCGCAATTATTGCAATTAACTGCTTGTTATGGTCGATCATTTGGATCGCGCCCGTGAAAGATCAATGGCTACGCACATCTAATTCTGCAGCTACCATCCTCACCCAAGCGCTCCATGAGATTCCTTCTGGGGACGAAGTGGTTGCTTCGCAAGGGGTAGCGGGTCGCTTTTCGAAGCGAGTAAACGTGTTTATTCCCCTTGTAGGAGACTGGAATGTACCACTCTATGGAAAAACAGTGTGGTGGATTCTCACTTCACAGCAAGGTATTGAGCTAGCGAGCCCCGCTTTGACAAATGGAGTTCTTGGCACGCTCGCAAATAACATGCATGCTCAGTTGATGCTTCATGGTGGCAATATTTGGGTTTTTAAACTAGAGAGACAACCTTCACAGACAATGTTCACCACCGGACTAACCAACGAAGTTATTCCAGGATGGACAGTACCTGGACCTGCCGGTTACTCAGTGGTTACTGGTCCTCCTTCGACTTGGCATGCTCAATCAACTGGAAAGAGTGGTTATGCCGTAGCGTATGCCTACTGGCAAGAAGACCCGGGGCGATACCAAATTTCCCTTACACTGAAGCTGGGCGGCAATGCCAATATTGAAGTTTGGAACTCGACTGCCAATAATTTAATTGCCAGAAGAGTTTTACCTGGAAATGGAAAACTCGAGACTCTCACGTATAATTTTGATATTGCTTATGAGATTCCCAGGGCAGCATACTCCGGTTGGGGTCCATTTCAGATACTTCCAAATGAGCCGACTCAACAAAATGAATTTGAGATTAGAATCTGGACCGCTGGTCATGTCAGTGTTTCCGTTTATCAGCTCTCATTTGCCCCAATAACGCCTAATGGTTCCAGTTAAGGAGTAAAAATGTCCAATGCACAGAAGATTGGTGGAATATGCATTCGGTTTTCAGGAACGGAGAAACTTGAGAATTCGATTCGTGGTCTTTCCAAGGAGTCTTTGGCCTTACTAAGCGAATTACTCATCGACCTCAGTCAAACTGAGGACAAGGATGGAGAGATAAAGCAGCTGGCTGAATTCGAAACACTCTTCGACATAAAAGTCACAACAGTTGATTCAACGGAGAAAATCGGATATGGAAGATTGCAAAAGATTGGCTTTGACTGGGCTATTGAGAGAGAGTTTGATGCCGTGGTGCTCCTCCACGGAAGCGATATGGCCTCTCTATCGTTGCTTCCTGACTTGTGTGAGCCAATATTGGTAGAGGGGGTTGACTTCGTAATTGGATCGCGTTTCACTGAATTTAATGAAGAGAATAAAACGGTTATGCCTTCGTATAAATATTATGGGAACCGATTGCTTCGTTCAATGGGAAACAAATTTACACCTATTAGCCTTTCGGATTGGAACTCAAGCTACCGAGCCTTTAGCATTAGGGCCATTAAATCCATACCATACAAACACAATTCTGATGAGTTTATCTTC
>JABEUL010000009.1 GCA_013044465.1 Acidimicrobiales bacterium | reverse complement strand
TCCCAAAGCAACGTTAATAATTTGCATTCCCCTGCAGATTCCAAGTAGAGGTTTATCCATTTCGATACAGGCCTTGGTAAGAGAAATCTCCCACGCATCACGGCTTGGTGAAACTCCATATCTTTGAGGGTTTGGCTCTTGCCCATAAATTGAAGAATCTACGTCGCCCCCTCCAATCAACACAATGCCATCTACAACCTCAATAACTTCTCTAGCTGCCTCAGAAAATTCGTCGTCGTTTGCCCCTTTTGCCAAGTCAGAATCTAGCGGAGGCAGCAAAATTGGCCTCGCATCGGCCAATTCGACTGTATCAAGGTACTTCTTTTGGATAATTGCGGCCTTTGTATCCCATGAACTCCACTTGGCTACTTCCAAGTATGTGGAAAGCCCAATTATTGGTTTAGATCTAAGCACTATCTCAATTTAGTCAAATTAGGAAAGCCTTCATTTTTGCTTCCAAATCACACAACTACATTACTCCTAGTAATTTAAACAATTTAGTGGTAGAAAAATCAACTTATCATACTGTACAATACTTCTCTTTATGGCAGATTTCTCTGATTTTTATATTGCGATATTGATTGTTACCAATATGTGTATAGTGGTATTTCTCCAGGAATATAGGTTTAGCATAAGGAAAATGACCATTATGACAATTTTTCTGTTTTATCACATCTCGCCTAGAGAAAAACATGCGAGCTGTGGTATCATGTAGGTGTGACAGATAATGCAGAAATTGAAAATATTGAGAGCTACCTTCCTACTGGATTTTTCAATGGAGGGGATTTCAGTGTTGATGAACTCCCTGCAAAGATCGATGGTAGAAAGCTCAGAGGTGACAAGACCCGGATTGCATTAGCCGATGCCATGCTCGCTTTGATCGAAGAGGGTTCGCCGTTACCAAGCTCCAGAGAAATTGCCGAACGAGCTGGAGTTTCAGTTAGATTAGTGTTTCACCACTTCAAAGACATGGATATGTTGTACATGGCAGCAGCAGGGCTACAGTATGAGAGGCACTGGAAGTATCTTCATCAAATTCCAAGTACACTCCCTCTGAATGAGCGAATCAACAGCATAATTGAGCAACGAATTTCAATTTATAAAGGCGTAGCCCCAGTAAGGCGGGCAACCGCTGCTTTAGATACAAGATCGACAATTGTGAAGGAATTTAGACAGATTATGCGAGTTTCCAGTAGAACTCAAATTGAAGCCATTTTTGCACCTGAAATTAAAAGTGCCAATAGCCCGGATGAACTTGCCGATGCCATCGATCTACTTACTTCGTTTGAAGCTTGGGACTCCTTGGCTAGGCAACTTGGTGACCTCAATGAAAGAATTGAAAAGTCCATGAAATTTGCAATATATTCCCTAATAGAATGCTCAATTGCCAATTGATCTAATTTGCTTGTATAGTTTCTAAGTTACCTTTGTTGGCAAATTTAGGACACTGTCGTCCTAGTGCCATTTTCACTTAAGAAAGGCCTATGGAACAAGAGCGGATAAAAAAAGGCCTGAGCAAAATCTCGTGGTGGCCCATGTGGTTGCTCGGAACTGTCTTGTTGGTCGATAGTGCAGATCAGTCAATTGTTCGTGGAGTAGCTACCCAAATTGAAACTACATTTCATGTCCACGACTTCCAGATTTCACTTTTAGCCTCGGCTTCGGTTGTCATAAATGCATTAGTCACTATGCCAGCTGGTTACTTAGCAGACAGGTGGGGAAGGGTCCATGCCATTGCTTACACAATTGTCATGTGGTCACTTGTTTCTACCTTAGGTGCAGCAGCCCCAACATTTTTAACCTTGCTTATCCTTCGTGCACTCTTGGGATTTGGGCAAGGGATCACCGAGCCTTCGGCAAATAGCCTAATTGCAGATTACTACCAAAGAGACGCAAGAGGACGAGCGTTCTCGGTTCAACAGTCTTTGATTTTCTTGGGTACTGCATTAGGAGTTGCAATATCTGGAGTAATAGGTGACACTTACGGATGGAGAGCGGCCTACCTTTTTGTAAGCATCCCTGGGCTATTGGTGGCATTTCTCGTGTCTCGCATGATTGATCCAGTTAGAGGTGAGTCAGACATGACCTATATTGGGGCAGAACTGCCAGGCTTGCCTAAAGCAAAAGTGAAGTTATTTGAGTTTGGTTTACGACGGTTCATAGTAGATATGGTTGTAGGGCTGCGCAGAGATGCCAAGGTTATTCTCCGAATTCCCACTCTTAGGCTAACCCTCGTTGGGGTTGCGGCAATTTTATTCACGGTTAGTGCTGTTGGTTTTTGGCTCCCAGTTTTTTATCAGCGAAGTTACCATATGACGCAAGGCAAAGCGGGTGTGGCATTTGGGTTGATGATCGTAGCCGGAGGTATTCCGGGCATTGTGGTGGGAGGTTGGCTCGCCGACCGCCTCATTACGAGGTATCAAACTGCCAGGGTTGTTTTGCCAGGTCTATGTGCAATTGTCTCAACTACTATTTTTATAATTTCATTTGCCCGATTGCCATTTGCAGTCACAATAAGTCTCCACGTGGTTGGATTTTTCATTGGAGCAATGGCCGTTCCCGCACTTCGGGCGGGATTATCTGATGTGACCCCGCATTATCTAAGGGGAACCGGATTTGGAGCATTTAACCTTACCTCAGTACTTTTTGGAAGTGCTGCGGCACCCGTAGTCGTGGGAGCTTTAAGCCAGTACTTTGGCGGGAACCTTCGAACGGCTTTTATTATTGTGCTTCCCCCTGTTTACATTGGAGGCATATTCTTGCTGGTAGCGAGAAGGCACGTGGTGAAAGACACCATGGCCATATTCCAAGCCATTTTAGAAGCAAGTCAAGAGGAACAAAAATTGGAACAAGAGCGTTTCCAATAGTAATAACTACTAAAGAGATCCCAATATGAAGCAAACCGCCAATTCCACTGACACCATTGTCTTGTACGGAGCACCATGGTGTCCTGATTGCAAACAGTCTAAAAAGTTTCTCTCCGAACATAGGGTTGATTTTGAATTTGTAGATGTTGACGACAACCCAGAAGCCCTAGATAAAGTTAGAGAGATTCAAAATGGTGGCCAGTCAATTCCAACCATAGTTTTCCCAAGTGGTGAAGTATTAATTGAACCATCTAATGAGGAGATCGCAACCACACTTGGCCTGCAGCTAGCAGCCAGTGCCAAGTGCTACGACTTATTAATTATTGGTGGGGGCCCTGCCGGCTTAACTGCAGCTATATATGCGGCACGGGAGGGAATCGAATCAATTGTTATAGATGGAGGTGGGCTGGGTGGCCAGGCAGGGGTGACTGAGAGATTGGATAACTACCCCGGCTTTCCAGAAGGCATAGGTGGTGGAGAATTGGCTGACCGCTTTATTGCCCAAGCCAAGAAATACGGCGTCGAACTCCTCTCTGGGGTAAATGTCAATTCGATAAAGAAAGTAAATGATGAGGTTGACTTAGAACTCTCCAATGGCCAACAAATTGGAGGACACGCTGCCATAATTGCAACTGGTTCAACATATAAAAGATTGGACGTTCCAGGCGAAAGTGAATTAATTGGGGCAGGAATTCATTTTTGCTCAACATGCGATGGACCGTTTTATAAGGGAAGTGAAAGATTAGCCGTGATCGGAGGGGGAAATAGTGCAACAGAAGAAAGCCTATTTCTCACGCAGTTCACAGACGAAATTGTGATTTTACAATTTGAAAATAGCCTGACCGCATCATCTCTTTTGGTCAGCAAAGTATTGTCTCATCCTAAAATAAAGGTTTTGACGGGAGTCCAAGTTTCCGAGTTCGTAGGAGATAAAAAGCTTCGAGAGGTAGTTTATGTTGAAAGAGATAACGGCGAGATTAAAAGGTTGGAAGCAAATGGAGCTTTTATATTCATAGGACTTAGTCCTAACGTTGGCTTCCTATCAGATGATATAGAGAAAGATAAATTTGGTTTTGTCGTGGCTGACCCAATATGGCAGACAAGTACTCCAGGAATATTTGTAGCAGGCGATGTCAGAAGTGGCTCTACTAAACAACTCGCTGGTGCAGTCGGAGAAGGTGCCACAGCCTTATTGAACGTAAGAAGATATTTAGAAGCACATCACGAAATGACACACAAACAAGCAGGGTAATTTATTTGTATATAGCTTTTTGATGCTAATGGTTGAATGTCGTAATAGCTGCGGCAAACTTGGCAGGATCTTCGATGGGAACACCGTGCGCATCACCTGCGAATACTTGTTTGGTGGCATTTGCTAAACCTGAAACAATCAGGTTGGAATCACTGATTGGCGTAATGGTATCCAAATCCCCTACGCATATTAGAACAGGAACAGCTATGGAGGAAAGCTTTTGCGATATTGAGTTATCATTTGCCATAGAAGCCTCAGCACTTGACTGTCTTTCTATGGTTTGGGACAAAACCGTCTCTGGGGAACCTTTTGATATTTCGCCATAGTATGAAAAAATTGCAGTTCCAGAGTTTGGAGGATAAAGTGCAGCAATTCGCTCAAGTAAAGTTGAGTTCGGATTTGAAAGCACTTGGGCATCACTACTAGTCGGAGGAGTTGACCCAGGTCCCCCAGGTGAAGTGTCTGCTAGAACCAGAGACGTTACTGTTTTTGGACTGGTCTCTGCAATATTGAGAGCGATCTGTCCCCCTAAACCCCAGCCCACAATTTGCAGAGGCGAGAGACCGCTACCTGAAATAAAGGTTGAAATAATTGTGGACACCCATTGGACGGTATAAGGCTGACTGATATTGTCACTTGAATATCCAATGCCTGGAAGGTCAACTAATATCACTTTATTATTTGCACTTAATAAGTTTAATAACGTTGAACCAAACGACAACATAGTCTGATCCCGATCGGGAATCAGCAATATTGGAGTCCCTGAACCAAACTCCCTATATGCAAGAAATATTCCATCAATGCTCACTCTCCTGACAGACCCCACAAAAGATTCGATTCCACTCGGTGTTGAATTGCTTAAGTAGTTAAATGGAAGTGTAGTCGTTGAGGTAGATGAAGTCGTGGTCGTCGTAGATGCTGAGGTGCTTCGATTTGGCAAAGCTAAAACTATCAGCAATGCCGCAATCAATACTGTCGAGATGACAGCACTTATTTGCAGTGAAATTTTCTTCATAGTTTCTGAAATTACTTCTTTAAGATGTTCCCGATAATAGTACTACAGTATTCTTTTTCTGGTATCAATCCTCAAGCAAGCCAAGAAGTGTTATGGCCAGAATTGATAGAATCTAGATCTAGTTCGGTTTTGAGCTTTTCCCACTAGGAGAAAAAATGAAAATACGTTCCTTACTGGTCAGCCTATTACTGGGAATTTCCTTGGCTGCCTGCAGTTCTGCGACCCCAGCCACATCAACCACAACGACTTTATCCAAGACTCAGGCCAAGCAAGAAATTACCAATGCTTTTAGTACTTTATTCAATCTCCAAAATCCCTCAATTGCACCCAAAATAGCCGTTACCCAGGATGGTTCGTCATTAGCGGCCGCAATGACTTCAACATTTCACTCTCAACTGGCCAAAGCTGCCGGTGGAGCTAAAGTTGATTCAGTAGTATTTGACTCAGTCAGTGAATGCCAAATGGCCGACCAACCTTCGCCATGTGCAAAAGTTTATTACTCAATAATTTCTCCGGCTGGCACACCAATATTTCCAACTCCATCGATTGGCTATGCGGTTGAAATAAATGGAAAATGGTTAGTAGCTAAGTCTACAATTTGCTCGCTTCTTTCGCTTGCCAGTGCCTCGGGGACCCCTCAGGGATGCTAAATTGAAGGAGATTCAACGATCTTTCCTCGACTAAGTTCAACCACATTATCTGCGAAAGCTTTTGCCTGATCAATATTTTGCTCAATTACTATTATCGATGTCCCTTTCTTTCTGATCTCGCCCATTGAGGACCAAACTTCTTGCGAGAGAATTGGTGCCAAACCAAGGGAGAGTTCGTCTGCGATAAGTAAAAGGGGAGGGGCCACTAGAGCTCTTGAAAGTGCGAGCATCCGCTGCTCGCCCCCACTTAGAGTTTCTGCTCTTTGGAGAGATCGCTCTTTTAACCTTGGGAAAAATGAGTAGACTTCGTCAATCTTTTCATGCATAAGTTTTTTTGGAACGGCATGGGATAAAAATACTTTGAGATTCTCTTGAACAGTGAGTGAGGCAAAAACTCCTCTTCCCTCTGGTACGTGGGCAACCCCAAGTCGCTCAATCCTCCACGTGTCCTTTCCGGTAATTTCATCTCCCCTAAAGTAAATGTGCCCATTACCCGGCCTAATCAATCCCGATATTGCTCGAGCCACAGTTGACTTCCCAGCACCGTTGGGTCCCAGCAAAGCAATTGAGCTCCCATAATTCAAAGTGAAACTTACACCAAATAACGCTCTAAATGGACCGTATGAAGCCTCAATGTTATCTACGACAAGTAGTGGTTGATTCTTTTCGCTACCTTTTTTTTCAAGATCTTTGAGTGAATTTTCAATCATGTGGATATTCCAGAGTAAATTGCTCTAACTTTCTCACTCCGTAAAACAGTTTTAGTCTCCCCTGAAGCTACAATTTTCCCAGCATCTAGAACAGTGACAACCGAAGCGAGTCGTTCGACAAATTTAATGTCGTGCTCGACTATAATCACCGAGCAACGATAAGTCTCGACAACAGCCTTAATAGCATTTGAAAGTACTTGGGTTTCAAGTGAATCAAGTCCGGAAGATGGTTCATCTAGCAAAAGTACCTGGGGCGATAGCGCCAGAGCTCGAGCCATCTCTACTAGCCGTCCATGGCCTAATGGAAGTGACTCCACCTGGCGATCGGCTACTTCAGACAGGTTCAGGCTCATTAAAAGTGATTTAATTTTCTCGCTTTCATTTGGGCTTGGCGCACCTCTCGAAAACTGTCTGAAGAAGTGAAATTTAGAAATAACAAATGTGCGCATAGATGAGGTTGTAAGGTTTATTATTGGTTCAGTCGAGATTTGATCGAGTGAGAAATTTCCCCAATTTGAATCTCTGCATCTCAGCGAGATGAGTACGTGCTCACTTACGGTCATGCCTTTAAATAACTCAAGTCTTTGGAACGTTCTCCCTATCCCAAGCCTTGCCCGCTTTGGAGGAGAAAGGCCTTTAATAGATCTACCCAGAAAATATATGTCGCCATTGTCGGGGCGCAATTCGCCGCTTAAAATACTGAATAGGGTTGTTTTGCCAGCACCATTGGGGCCAATCAATCCATGTATCGTTTGTTCTCCAAGAACTATATTGACATTGTCCAAGCTAGTTAGTCCACCGAACTTTTTGGTGACACCCTTTATCTCTAATACATTTACACTTTCCACATCCGAATTCGCCGCAAAGTTCATAACGTACTCATTTCGATGCCGCCACGAGACCCTTTTTGGGCAGGTGTGACTTTAGCTGCGTTATGTATCGGTGTTGGCGCTCGATTAATCCCTCTGGGTGCAAAACCCAAGAGATTGCGAGAACTCCTACTACCAGTGGGATTAATGCCCCAAAACTCTGCGGTGCAAAAGTAGACAAGAGTTGCTTAACAATTACATAACCAAAACCTCCCACTAATGCTCCATAGACTGTCCTTGACCCCAAAACCACAACAATGACCAAGAACACAAGTGAGTACTGTGAGTTGAAGTCACTTGGAGAAATACTTTGATCTGTTATGGCAAAAATTCCTCCGCCAAGTCCAGCTATAGCTGCTGAGATGGTGAAGATTGAAATAGACACTCTCTTGTTAGAAAGTCCAATTGCATTCGCCCCTCTTCTTGATGAAGATACTGCGAGTGCTTCTAACCCCAGCTTAGACTCTCTGATCCAAACTACAAACCAGCTAAGCCCTGCTAAGAAAACCAAAACAAACAGCAACAGTGGTCTAGAGGAATTAAAACTTATACTTCCAAACTGAGGTCTTGGCAAAATCACTCCGGTGCCGCCATTTCCCATCCATGAGAGTGGGAACAGTAATGAATCTGCAAGCATCGCAAATGCAAGAGTAACTAATGCTGTGCCTAATCCCTCTAAGCGAGATGACGGAATAGCTACTATAAAGCCAGCCGCTCCTGCTGCCAGAGCTCCTAGGAAAACTCCTGCTCCCACGGGGAGTGCAAAATGAATAGCCATTTGCGCAGTAACGAATCCACCAACGCCGGCAAAGCTTGCTTGGCTCAAGGAGATTTGTCCTCCTGTTCCATTTAAAAGGGTAATGGAGAGGAAAATGCATGCATATGACGCCCCTTGGCTCAAATAAAATGCCCAGGCATCAGTGACATTCAATGCCACAACTGCAATTACAATAGTTGCAGCCAAACCTACAACCCATCTCGAGTTCCTCCCCTTTCGAACTTGCCTTCTAATCACATCAAGCGATGGCACGGGAGGATTTATGCCGGCCATCGGATCACTCCTTCCAGCAAGATGGGTAAGTCTTGGATGAAAAATTAATGCAAATCCAAGTATCACAAATGGCAGTGACGGCCTAAGCCCTTGGGTCCACTGCGCCCCAGTTGGAGCAAAACCGGCAATTATTTGCTGGGTTATTCCAAGCATGAGGGCACCTGCCATAGTCAATGGCAGACTCGTTAAGCCACCAACTGCGGCTGCCGCAGTGGCTGCTACGACGAGTGTAGTGAGAGAAAATGAACTTACTTGATGGAGAATAGGAACTATCAGTACTCCGGCAAGCCCAGCTAAAAGACTCGAAAGTCCCCAAGCTAAAGCGCCTACACGTTCAGCTTCAATTCCAGAGAGCTCCGCCAACTTTGGACTCTCAACAACTGATCGCATGTAAAGTCCAAGTCTCGAGAAATGCATCAAGTAACTCAGTAAACCCAGAACCACAATTGTGATCGAGACAGTTACAACTGCTTGGCCACTTATTGCATATCCGCCTAAGTGAGTATAAATAGTTGATGGGGCAAGGATCAAAGCGTGAGGCGAAGGTGAGGTGGAACCAGCAAGGACTGTAGCAAGTGATGGGATGGCTATTAAAAGGCCTAGCACGCTCACAAGTTGAACTACAACAGGAGCGCCCCTGACATGTCTAAAAAGTAATCGGTCTAGAGCAATGCCTACGAATGGTCCAAATATGATCACCCAAACAATAAAAGATACCAGTGAGGACCATCCATCATCGATTGCCGCATTAAAAAACAGTGCAACTAAAAACCCTTGAGCTCCTAAGGCTAGATTTAAAACCCCGGAAGTCCTATACCCCATGACAAGACCCAGTGCTAAAAGCCCATAAACGCAACCAAATGGGAGACCACTTAAAACATCAATCGGCAGTTGGCTCACCTAGCTTTTACTGCCTCCTCCAGAGTTGGTCAACCCCGGAAGTCCGGGAACACCATTTAGCGGCACAATTGGCACTTGGGAAGAGTTAAGTGAATAACATGTAAAAACCGATCCTCCTGATCCAAAACGGGAAACAAACTGTGTTCCAACAGCTTGGACAAAGGCCTGGCAGTCAGAACCATTCCCAGTATGGGAAATTCTCCAGTTCACCGGTGGAAGAAGTCCATTGGCTGTATAACTAGTTAGTTTGTTAATAGCAGCTACTAATTTGGCCCTAGTAACATCCTTCCCCGCAGCCTTAAGCCCCGTGACAAAAAGATCGGCACTCATCCAACCATCTAGTGCAGCTTCGGAGGGCTGTACATTTGGCTCATACTTGGCCATGGCATTAAAGAATTGAACCATGCCAGGATAGGCGCTGGGATTAGTTGTTTCAACCCCGAAAGGTGCATGACTGATCAGAAAGTAAACTCCGTCCATCAATGAAGTGTTTGTGCTGTTAGCTAAAATTGCCGGATCATAGCCATCGAGCCAGTATTGAGTGATATTTGGAAGCCCACCTTGGTGTAGATCCTGGCTTAATAGCAAGTTTCCCGAAACATCCATACAGCTAGCTACAAATGTTGCGCCTGAACTCTTTATTCTTGCCACATCAGCACTGAGATCAATAGCCGGAGCAGGAATGCCCAGATCTTGGAATACAACAGAAATACCAAATTTCTTTAAACCGTTTATGACTCCCTGGCACCCTTGTTGACTCTGAGATACGTTGTAGGCAACAACGGCCGCCTTAGTTGCATGCACCTGTTCGGCCAGGAAAGCTACTTCTGTTTGAGGGGCGCTAAAGCTCGTATAAGAACCACCTACGCCAAACATGTTTGGAGATGGTGACCATCCAGGATTTATTGCCATTCCAAAGGTAGGAACTTGAGCGTTGGCTAAAAGGGAAGCTCCTGCGAAATTAGGGGTGGCAACGCCAACAACAGCAAATACGTGAAAATTACTAATTAGGTTTCTGACTTGGTCAATATCTTGACTTGGATCAGAGGCGTCATCTAAAGGATACTGAAACTTTAATTGGCGCCCATACACTCCACCAGATGCATTTACTTGATCAAAGTATGCGTTGACGCCGTCATAAATAGGTGCAAAATCTGCCGTCAAAGGGCCAGTCAGTGATGCCACGCCTCCTATCACTATTTGGTTTGCACTCAATCCGTTACTCCCGCCAGAGGTGGTAATACTCGGCTTGGCATTGGAACATCCACTTAACATAAGACTGCCAACAACAAAAGGAACTAGCAAATTTCTAGCCCCCACGGCCCCAAACCTACTTGCCCTGCTTAAAAAAGTCACTCTTTCACCAATCCTTCCGGTGGCACACGGCCTAAACTTTTACCTTAGCTAGATTTTAGGTAAAAACCACGCTTATTCATTCGTGCCTCGACAACAAGCCGAATTTGCATATATAGTGCAGAGAAATCGATTGTTGATATTTAATCGTTGTTGAGATTACATCATTGGAGGAAAATGCAAATTAACCGAGATAGATTTAGTTGGTGAGCCCCAGCCCCTTCCAACATAATGGCGTTGGCAAAATTCCAAGAAAATCAGTAATAACTAGGGCCAAATTTTATCTCCCGATATTAATCCTGGTTTTTGCAGTTGTTTTAGCAGTTGCGGCCTATCCTTCAAAATCACCAAATTCCTCGTCACTTTCCATCGGAAATGCAGTACTTGGAACTTCCATGGCACAGAGACCTGGTTTAACCCGATCTGGACTTCAATGTGGGCCAAATATCAGACAAGTTACCTGGTCTAAATACTCCCCAATGTGCGAGCCCAAATTTACAGGAAATAATGGAAACGCGACTTCACCCGGTGTGACAAAAAACACGATAACGATCACGTATCGGGTACCGGCTTCATCGCTGAGTGGGCTTACTGCTTCATTTTTCCCTCCCCAATTGGTTGGCACTCAAGCCCAAGCGCTTCAAACAATGCAAACTTATATTGACCTTTTCAACAAGGAATTTGAACTTTATAATCGTCACGTAGTTTTGAAAACTTTTGTAGGAAAGGGAAACGAATTAACTGAGTTGCAAGGTCAGGGACAAGAACAGGCTCAGCAAGATGCCTTAACGGCCAAATCCGATGGTGCATTTGCAGACGTATCGCTCCTAGCTTCTACCCAACTCTATGATCAAGATCTAGCCAATGAACACGTTATTTCAATTGGAGCAATTGCTCAGCCTCAATCTTGGTTTGAATCCTATGCACCATATGAGTTCTCACCGAACGGAACTTGCGATGATTCAGCTACTGTATCTGCAACAATTATTGGCCGAACTATGGCAAATCAAAATGCCATATTTGCCGGTGAACCCTCGTTTACTAAGCAGAAGCGAAAATTTGGGCTCATATACCCTGAAAATCCCAGCTACGCAGGTTGCGCTCTTGAATTGGCAAAAATTATCGCTACTCGATACCACTCCCCGATGGTCAGAGAGGTCGCTTACACTATCAACATTCAACAAGCAGTCCCTCAGGCCACAAACGTAATAGCTCAGATGAAAGCACACGGAGTAACTTCAATAGTATGTGCCTGTGATCCGCTTTTCCCAATATGGCTCGCAATGGCTGCTAACCAGCAAAATTACAGTCCTGAATGGCTAGCCACAAATTTCGGAGACATTTTTGGACAGAAAGTATCCACTAGCCAGTGGTCCCACGACATTTCAGGCGGCCTTGTCACGCAACCGAAACTTCAACAAGAGGCCTACCAGGCCTACAAGCTAGAAGACCCAACGGGAACACCGAGTCCCGAATTTGCAAGCATTTACGAACCCTTGCTGTTATTA
>JABEUL010000080.1 GCA_013044465.1 Acidimicrobiales bacterium | reverse complement strand
GACTACTTGAAGTTAACTCTTCTTTCTGAGAACTAACTATTTCTAAAGCTGCCTTTCTAGCTCTTTCTGGCCATTGTCCTTCCAGAACATCTGCGACGATTAATAATGGTTCCCAAACATCAGCAGGCCTGTCTACAATGCCTTCAGGCATTTCAGGAATCCAGGAAGCGATTTTCTCAGTATTTCTATGTGCCCAAGCTTCCAACCTGCGTTGCAACATAATTGCTTGAGCCTCTGCCTCCCTTCGACGAAAAGGCTTTGCGGGCTTCGTTCCAATTTGAGGACGCATTGGGATTACAATCGAACGGTCCATAATGGTGTCAGGAAGGTCTCCAATACCAGCTAGAGCTACTGCTGCATAGACTGGAAAGCTTTGAACACCTGATGGGTTTCCATTATTTGTCGCCCGAACCACGGAACCAGTTCTTCGATGCCCTGCGTTTAAAATGCCTCGCAAATCTTCATTACTATGGCTATCTACACCAAACACAGTATCTACTTCGTCAAAGAGAATGGTAGGTTGCGAGGATATTAATCTGTATAATCCTGCAGCTGAAATGCCGATAAATGGGCATGGATTTGACACCGTGAGCTCAAGAACCTCAAATAGACGAGTCTTGCCTGATTGTTTTTCTGGGCTTAAGACAGCTAGCCGGGGTGTTGACTCAAATAATTTAACTTGATAAGTGTGAAGTATCCATAAAACTACTGCGGTTAGATAGCAAGGTTTTGACAGGCTTACATATTTTTCTACAAATGCACATATTTCATCAAGCAGAACTAGCCCATCTTCCTCAGGAACATCCTCAAATGTATCGACTGGTTCATAATCTTTTTTATCTAATTGCAAAGGTGACTCTGAGCATAAATCAATGTTTTCCAATGAATCCAGGGCTTCAAAGATATTCGCTCCTTTTACAATTTCTCCAATCTGTGACAACATGTTCTCAACGTTATTAGGCAAGCAACTAGCCGAGACTTCAGCCCCCATCTCCTCCAGATCAGACTTTAGATCTACCAAATATTGAAATTCGGCGTGATCGGCAATAATAGTATGATCCAATAAAAGGCGAACTTTTCTGCCTAACAAAGGAATTTTTTCAAACTCAGCTCGGATTTGGTTCCTGGCTCCTCCCCTGTCCCTAGCTAATCCCTGCAACCCGATCAATGAAATCGCACACATTCCAGCGGACAATAGTGCATCAGCGTCATAAATATTGAAAGTAACAAACAATGGCACGTCTTCATTTTGCAAATCTAAACGGCTAAACGGGTTGGCTTCTAGAAAACTCTCTCTTTCAGAAATTAACTTATAAGTAACCATTTTGCTAGTCTTTCGATCAAGGCTTGGCGCACCTAAATTAAGTTGGTATCCCACTATTCTCCAATCCACTGGAGACCACAGAGTAGCTACAAGATTTGGACTTTTGCTAAAAGGTGGTTTAAATCCAAGCTGAGATAGATCCAGTTTCGTCTGTATAGTACGGTAACCTCTGCTATTGGCAATTTCTGCACTAATTCCAGCTTTGTCCAAGAGATCACGATCGACTTCGGAAATATTTTCAGAGAACTCAAGGAAATTCTTTGTATCAGATTCCGGCACTTAGACCACCTCCAATCCATGAATAGTGCGATGCTCTTCTGATAGAACTGAGGGCATTAACGAACTAATGAAATTATCTATCTCTCTCTTCAGGATAAAACTACGACTACCAATCTTGATCAACCGTATTTTTTTGTCTTTAACTAGTTTGTAAAACATTGTCCTGCCAATACGTAATTGGGCAATTGCCTCTGGTACTGATAATATTTTCAGATTATATGACTGTGTCATAATTTACTCCTTTCGAGTAAAAGTCTTTTCACTTTGCAGTGCGAGTTCATGGACGTTTTCATAAGCATTTTTCGAGATTCATTTAGATTTCCTTCTTTTTTAATTTCAAAACTCTTTACGAGTCTGGTAGACATCTTCTTTTCTTCAACTACCTCCGACGCCATATGTCAGCTATTTCAGCTTTAAACTCATCATTAGACTGACATCACGGCAATTCCTTTATCAGCACAATTGATAATGGCCTGCTCCTACGATTATGATTGCGCCGTAGATGCTGACATCAAATTAAAACAATTGCTTCAAGGTGTTAGTTGACTTCGACCAGACATCCGCTAGTTATATCCAGGTAGACGCTTTTTATATTATTTCGGCTAATAAGCTCCGAGCTACAGCTAATGCCAAGCTCCTTATTGTAATTTGAGAACTTTCGTCTCATGGCTACCGAAGTTTCACCAAATGTCATATCGCTACAAGTCAGGATAAGATAGGCAAAGTATTTCAACTTGTCGTTCTTGCTAGCTTCGAGTAAATTAATTTGCTCCCAAAGATAATTTCTCGTCCGAACTATCCTTCTGCCAGCCTGCGACCACTCCCACAACTTGAGGCCTCCTATGTCTAGCTGTTCCTGAGTCAGGTCGCTGAGCAGGTTAAATCCATTACTATCTAGGGCGTCTTTTTTCAGGACTACCTCCCAACGGAGAGTTCCGCGATATTTTTCCGACTTAGTCTGTTCGTATTTGTTGTAAATTGTTAGGCGTGTAATCTTAGTGCCCGCTACCAAAGTTTCAAACTCCCTACGATCTAATGACAGATAAAACTTCTTAAATCTTGAATATTTAGGATATATACCAAGCAGGCCTTCAATTATTTCAGAGGGACTTTCGATGCCATGAAAGTCCACAGTAATGTCGAGTCGGGTAATCACGGCTTGATCAAAAGATAATTCCTCTCCTAGATCATTACCGAGAGCGACTAATAAAGCTTTGGCCTGTTCGATAACTTTGTCCACCTCGTGAACGGGACTAGCCGTAATTTTATTAGGGTTATATTCAATTGTAATAAAGTCAAAACCTTGGTCACTGTTACCTGCCCGATTTAACCGCAGATAAACTGATGAGTAACTTCCTATTTTGTAGACTCCAGAACCCCAGCGACTTCTAAGTTTAGCTTCAAAATTATTAATTTGTTTCTCAGGATTGGCATTTAGCGGAATTCGATATCGAATCTTGTCTATGAAAAACAAATGTTTTGCAAAGTTCGTACTCTTAACAAACATTTCCGTCCTATTAGAAGAATCTTGCGGATTCGTCACAGTTGTGACGAGTGCGCTTGAAGTTGGTGGAAGGAAAATGTCTCCTGTATTCTTGATTAAAATGGTTGTCATCTGATCTCCTAAATCTCTTCAACAAGTTCACAAATAAACTTTTCAATGCTTTTATTGGTGACAAACGTTTTTGTTCCCAACTTGATTTTCTGCAGCTTGCCTGTATTTATTAATTTATAAAGCATTGTTCTTCCTATTTTTAGTTGGTCGATTGCTTCGTCAACTGTTAACAGCTGTAATGGTTCTGCCATTAATTGATTGCTCATTTTTTTACCTTTCTGGTTTCTCGGACTTCTGCGAATGCGCAAAACTTCTTCACCTTATAGTGCGATTGCTTGGTAACTTTTTGCACCTTTTTTGGAGATTTTCTAGAATTCTTCATTTCGGTAAAAGAAAATTAGTGAACAACTTCTATTGATAGTTGAGTTTTGAAGTCAATTAATCTAAATTGACTCTCTTAAACATTTCCATATGTGCTGATAGGAGGCCTAAAGATGATGTAGCCCAATTTTCAGACAAATTTTTATGACCGATAATATAGGTAAAGGAGAAACTGACAAAGGTAGTTGATTTTGCTGAGAAATGAGCAAACTTATCCCTCTAAGATAAATGTTGGCGCGATAATTTTTGGGTAGTTGTTGCTTTTTTTATTTATTAGGCCAATTAGCAGATGTCAAATGAGTTGTTCTCTATTTGAAGATTGCATCCATGGGCGCTACATGCGCTGATACCGATGGTTGAATGGAATGGCGATATACTTCGCCGGTCATTCGGGTACTTGAATGCCCCGCCATGTCGGCAATGTGCTGAAGAGGCAAACTGTGAGCGGACAATAAACTTACAGCGGTATGTCTAAGCTCATGAGGATGCCAATGTCCCAGTCCCGCAGATTCCGTGACCTTTACAAATGATCGACGAAAATTTGAAGGATTAATCGGCTTTCCGGAAATACCAGTGAAGACCAGGTTGCTATGGTTCCATTTATCTCCTGCGTTCACAATTTCAACGGCTTGTCTGTCTTTGTGTGACCTTAACGCCCTTATTGCCAGGTTGGGCAACGCTATAGTACGATTGCTTTTGGGAGTCTTGGGAGCACCTAAAACTAGCTTTCTGGGCGTTTTGGGCTCAGTACTTTGCAAGTCCCTTCCTTGAGTAACAAGCGCTTGCTTTACTCTTAGGGTTCCACTCTTGAGATCTATGGCATCCCATTCGAGACCTAAGCATTCTCCTGTTCTCAGTCCAGTAACTAACATGACGACCCATGCAGCTTCAAGCCTGTGGCCTCTAGCTGATTCTAGGAATAATTTGGCCTGATCCTCCGTCATTGCTCTACTTTCCCGTTTGGGACCTCTTGGCAATGTTGCTAAACTGGCAACATTTTTTGGAACCATATCACATTGCTCGGCATACTTGATTGCGATAATCAGAACGGATCGAGTTATCCGCATTGTGGAGTGGCTCATATTTTTTTTGGCCATATTTTGAAGCATTTTCTCAACGTCTTTAACCTTAAGCGCTGAAAGCTTAATATTTCCAATTGCCGGAACAATATGTGAATTAATTGAATTGTGATAATTCTCGATAGTATTTGCTTTTATATTTCGAGCAGGTAGTATAGTTTTTCCCCAATCATTCAAAAATGCACCCACTGTTAGAGCACCGTCAACGACAATCCCTTGACTGGCTTCACTGGTGAGTTCTTTCAATTTTCGTGAGGCTTCTTCTTGGGTCTTTGCATTCATACTTTTAAACTTCTGTTTGCCTCCCTCGATTGAGACCGTGATCTTTGCCACCCATGTGCCATTCTTCCGCTGAAAAAGGGTGCCTTCACCATTTGTTCTAGCCTTAGGTTTCCTCTTTGCCCTACTTTTTGGACTCTTAGGCATCGATCGGGCCAATTTTTCGGTGGCGAGAGGTGTTGTTGATGATTGCATACACAAATTTTAGCCGGTAAGTGTCACAATAAGTGTCAATAACTGCAAGTTTTTTGCGGCTATTTAATTTCAACCCCTCTGAATAGGCTTTTTTAAGTGGAGCTGATGGGACTCGAACCCACGACCTCTTGACTGCCAGTCAAGCGCTCTAGCCAACTGAGCTACAGCCCCATTTGTGACTTGCATACTTTACCACTAGTTGGCAAAGACCAAACCTAATAATCT
>JABEUL010000079.1 GCA_013044465.1 Acidimicrobiales bacterium | reverse complement strand
GCTTCTTCTAGGATAGAAGCAGCTTCCCGCTCGGCTCTGGCCAAATACTCTTCTCTCTCTTTCAAAAGCCATCTGGCAGAACGCAGTTCGTCAGGAAGTACCTGTCTGGCAGATTCCAAGATCTCCAGGAGTTCCTCTTTAACCACCAGGACACTTGACGAAAGAGGCATGGTCCGAGCAGCAGAAACTGTGGAGATGGCTTCACCTAATAGGCCCATGACCTGTCCGGCCCCTGTTGCTTCCTCGATGGAATCCATTGAACTTGCACCAGGCTCCGCATCGTCGTATTCGTGATTATCGGCAGATCCTTCTTGGTCTTCAAACTCATTATCTCCCCCTCGATCCCATCTGCCCCTAGAGCGTGGACTCATTTTCACTCCAATCGTTATTGCCGGCAAAGACTTCACCTAGAGCTTTTGCGACCGGAGCAGGGACTAAGTCTCTTACATCTCCTCCATACCGAGCAACTTCCCTAAGAAGTCTTGAGGCGAGGAATGAATGCGAAGAACCGGTAGGAATAAAGATGGTCTCGATTCCAGACAGCCGATGGTTCATCTGGGCCATCTGAAGCTCATTTTCAAAATCCGAAACAGCTCTTAAACCCCTAACAATTACGCTTGCACCCACGTCTCTTGCCACATTTACCACCAAAGTAGACACCGTGACAATTGAAACATTAGATAAATGCGAAAGCGCATTGGCTATCATCTCTTGGCGTTTTTCCATAGAAAAAAGTGGCTGACTTTTCTGTGGATTGCGCACGGCGGCCACTACTACCTCATCGTAAAGGTTTGCTGCCCGCTCAACAATTTCAAGATGACCATTGTGAAAAGGGTCGAAAGAACCAGGATAAAGAGCTACTCTAGCTGCCACTAGTTACTCGCCACCTTCAAGATCCAAGTTTTGCTCTTCTTGGTTAAAAATGTTTTATGATGCAAAATAATCAATTAATTAGCCTTCGATCTTAGAGTCTTCTTGCCTAACTACTGTAATAAATGTAGTGCCGTAATTGCGTTCTTTTGAAACATTGAAGCCAAATGTTCTAGCCAGATCGCCAATTGAACCATTTGATTCAAGAACGGCGATGTCGCAGTTAAGGTATTCCAAGAGTTTCTCCCACTCTGAAAAAGTGTAGGGAGGATCAGCGAAAACTAGACCAAATCCTTTACTACCACGAGTTTTAGAATGGCTCCTCAAGTAGTCGATGGCGTCAACTCGATGGACTTCCACTAATTCATCCACTCCAAAGACTTTCGATGCCTGGATAATCTCCTTTGTAGCTTCGCCGCTAGAATCTACAAAAATTACCTTTTTTGCTCCCCGCGAAATGGCCTCAAAGCCCAAAGCCCCTGAACCGGCATATAGATCTAATACGGTTAATTCCCCAAATCCCCCAACTTCTCCCAACATTGATAACAACATGGAAAATACTGCCTCTCGGACCTTAGATGTAGTTGGTCTAACTCGATTACTTCCGGCCAATCTCTTAGCGACCGGGACTTTTAGAGTTCGACCTTTTAAGGAACCGGCAACTATTCTTACAGACATATATCTCCACTTAAAGCCTACTTTCTTTTAGCTCTTGAAAAGGTAAGCTTCGTCATCACTTGGAAGAAGTGCCTGTCCCTCTTTTCCTAAAATAATGCCAGCATAGGAAGTATCTAGGAGTGGATCTTGGTCCAGAATAAGATTTGCCACTTTTTTGGCGGTATCGATAAGTTCCTGGTCGTGAGTCAGAGAAGCCAATCTGAGATCGGACCTCCCTTTTTGCCGGGCACCCAGAATTGTGCCCTCTCCTCGCAAATCCAAGTCAATTTCAGCCAATTTAAATCCGTCAGAGATGGACTCGATTGATTCAAGACGGACCTGAGCCTCCTTTGAAACGGACTCCTTGTCAGCTATCAGATAACAAAATGAGTCTAAATCCGACCTACCCACCCTTCCTCGAAGCTGGTGTAGCTGGGCAATACCAAAGCGATCCGCGTTCTCGATAACCATCACAGTCGCATCCTTTATATCAATTCCAACTTCGATCACAGTAGTTGCAACTAACACTGAGTACTCGTGTAAGCGAAACGCTCTCATTGTTTCTTCCCTTTTTGAAGCTGGCATCTGACCGTGAACAAGCCCAACCTTAATGGAAGCTAATTCGGAAGCTGAAAGTCTTTCAAATTCCTCTACGGCCGACTTAGCTTCAATGCGATCCGATCCTTCAACCAAGGGACACACGACATAAATCAGGTGTCCTTTTTTAACTTCACTCCTAACTTTTTCCCAGACTTTCTTTTCACTAGATGGGGTTTTCACCCACTTTGTTTCAACGGGTTTTCGCCCGATGGGAAGTTCGAAAAGTGTGGTCTGCTCTAAATCTCCGAAGATGACCATGGCTGCCGACCTAGGAATTGGAGTAGCTGTCATGACCAACATATCAGGAGTAATTAGAGAGTTCTGAGATCTCAAAGCTGATCTCTGCTCAACTCCAAAGCGATGCTGCTCATCTATTACAACTATTCCTAATGATTTAAATGCCACGGATTCTGAAAGTATTGCGTGAGTTCCCACAATTAAATCAACGGATCCATCACCAATTTGTTTTACCACCTCGTTTCGAGTCGCTCCACTAATTTTTGAGGTCAAGAGGCATACTCTAAGAGGTCTGGTGCCATTAAGAGTGGAAGGATCTAAAACTTCGAAGTCTTTTAACATTGAACATATTGCAGAGTAGTGCTGCTCAGCTAAAACTTCAGTAGGTGCCATAATCGCACCTTGGTATCCATTTTCAATTCCAAGCACAAGAGCAGCAAGGGCCACAACAGTTTTCCCGGATCCGACATCGCCTTGCAGAAGCCTGTGCATTGGATATTTACTCGACATATCTGAAAAGATCTCCGTTAATGCATGTTTTTGCGCATTGGTTAGGTCGAAATCAAGAGACCTAAAAAACCTTTGCACCATTGAATCGGTGTCACTACTGACACTATGGCTTATGGCATTTTCTACCTTTTCACTTTGCCGCTTGGCTTGGATCAATGGGAGTTGCAACCTTAGGAGTTCATCAAATGCAAGTCTCTTCCTGGCCACTGCCGATGACTTCAAATCTGGAGGCTTGTGGATCGCTCGAAAAGCAAAAGTCCGATCTACCAAATTAAGCTCCTGAAGTACCTCTTTGCTCAAAGGATCTTCAAATTCGCCTGCTCGATCCAAAGTCTCTGAAATAAATTTAGCCAGTTCTTTAGTTGTGACGCTTGACTTGGCAGAAGAAGGATAAAGAGCAACCACTTTCCCTGTGGCATCACCGTAAAGATCTAGACTTGGTGATGACATCTGCAGGTATTTTCCGAACACTGTCACCTTGCCAAAGCAAGCTACGTTTACCCCAGTTTCAAGTTGTTTTGCCCGCCAAGGTTGGTTAAAGAAGGTACATCTTAATAAACCCGAACTGTCACCGATGTCCACTGACAGCATCGACTTACCGCTTTTTGTTCTATGGGGATAACCAACTTTGACGACTTCACCGACCACCAGTGCTAGCTCGCCTTCTTTAACATCTCTTATACGTGTAACAGTTGAAAGATCTAAATATCTCCTCGGATAGTGCATCAACAGATCTAATACCGTATCGATACCAAATTCACTTAGACGGGATGCTTTTGCTTTTCCGACTCCTTTGAGTTCGGTTATCGGGATTTTCTTTAATTGCGCTAGCGAACGACTCACTCGATCGAAAATAAATAAGGATAAAGCGGTTGGCCCCCGTGATGGGATTCGACTATGACATCAGGCCGATTTACCGCAAGCCACTCACCGATCTTTCTGGAGTCAGCAACCGAAGATCCATCGCCTTCGATAATCGTCACGATCTCATGCTCCTCGCCAACAAGTCGATCCAGAAGGTTCTCACACGATTCGCTTAAAGTTTGTGCAACTACTTGAATTCCCTCTCTAGATAGGCCTAGCCAGTCTCCTTCTTTAATTGGACCGGCTGCAGATGAGGCATCCCTTACGGCCCTTGTTACTTCACCTGCCACCACTCTTTCGGCTCCTTTAGACATCGCGGTGAGGTTTTCACCAGGTCCAGCCTCTGGGTCGTATGCGAGAAGAGCAGCGAAACCTTCGACAATCCCTTTAGTTGGTACTACTCGAACCGCTTTTTGGGTGAGTGCGTCGACTTCATTGGCTACGGCAATAATGTTCTTGTTATTCGGCAGAATCATGACAGCACTAGCAGGTGCTTCTTCTACAGCTCTGACAAGTTCGGCAGTCGATGGATTCATAGACTGTCCACCCGTTACAAGTCCGTGAACTCCTAGGGAGTGAAAAATTCTCCGAACTCCATCTCCTGTTGCAACTGCAACAACTGCTGTCACTGGGGGTGGTCCGGCGTGTGGAGTATCGATAGGTCGAGATATTCCGCTTTCCTCGGCCACCCGGACCCAGTGCTCTTCTTCGACTTGTTCAGCTAAATCAGTTACTCGAATCCTCCTTGGCCTACCAATATCCATTGCTGCTTCAATCGCAGCACCTATATCACCGGTATGGATATGACAGTTCCAAATGCCCTCTCCGCCCACCACCACTATGGAGTCTCCAACGCCGCCCCAAACATCTTTGAAGGCATCTATGGCCTCATCTGGAGCCTCTAGGAGAAACATAACTTCATACCTAAGATCACCGACAGATTCAGCTCCATGGGGAGCCGCCAAAAGCGCCGCCCCGCGATCGCTATGGTCACCTAAACTGCCGCCGAATCCAGCCGATGGGCGCCCAACTAATTCAGCAACAGGACCTGGGAGAATGCTTAATAGGGATTCAACCTCACGTTCACAGGTTACGTGCAGCAGTGAATCAAAAAGAAGAACCAACCCAGCGCCACCGGCATCAACCACACCAGATTCTTGGAGAACAGGTAAAAGTTCTGGAGTTTTCTTTAACGCTGTCACCGCACCCTGCCTAGCTGCCTCTAGAACTTGGACCAAAGTCACTTTTGCCATTTGTGCTGCCTGGAGAGCCGCCTCGGCCGCTGCTGTCCCAACAGTCAATATTGTGCCTTCAACAGGCCTTAACACTGCTGCTCGTGCCGCCAGCGCTGCGGCATTTAGAGCATTTGCCATAGTCTTTGGGTCACAAGTAGTGTTTCCAGAAAAGGTTGAGGTTATCCCCCTAAGGATCTGGGAAAGAATAATCCCCGAATTCCCCCTTGCCCCCATAAGAGATCCATGTCCAACGGCCTTGCAAACAGCGGCCATCTTCTTCCTGTCGGTTTCGTCGTCACCTAAGTCGCCTGTGGCCAATATTTCTAGATCCACAGAGCCAAGTTCTTCCATAACTGACTCCAAAGTCAGTGCCATATTTGTGCCGGTATCGCCGTCCGGCACAGGGTAGACATTAAGTCGGTTGATTATCTCTTGGTTGTCCCGAAGAGCGTCCCTATAGGCCTCAATCACTCGACTAAGTCCCTCAAAATTGAGTACTGTAAGAGGTTCCATGTCAGGTGATGCTAATCTGAATCTTGTACCTTTGGTCAAAATGACCGAAAAGTTAACTATTTGTCCTGGTAGTTGAGGTTAAAAAATCTCCGAAATTACGTGCTGGGACCATCTATGGAGGAGTTGAATTATGGCCGCCGTTTGCAACCTGTGTGGAAAGCGACCGAATTTTGGTATGAGTGTTTCGCACTCACACCGTCGAACGAAAAAACGTTGGGATCCCAATATCCAGCGTGTTAGAGCGCTGGTTAATGGCGTGCCTAGAAAGCTGGATGTTTGCACTTCCTGCATAAGAGCAGGCAAGGTAATTAAGCCGCCTCGACGCACGTGGAAGCCTGAAAAATAAAATAATTCTGTAAAATATTGACCATGGCCACAGAAGAGAGACAGAAGAGATCAAGTAGAGGTTTTCTTCTCTCCACTCCGCCTCAGCAATTCGAAGCCGAGGGCATAAGAGCTGTCAGCCAAGAAATAAGTGATCAAAGCTTTGGGATAAAAAGGATTGCTTTTGTAGTTACCCCTTCGATCATTGCCGCGATTGTAGAAATATTGGTATGGGTATTGGCACCTCGTGGATCGATGTGGGGTTTAGATACTCTTGCATTGGCAATCCCTTTTGCCGTCATTGGAACAGTAGTGGTCCTTTTCTCATTTAAAGATTCGAGCCTAAAGCCGTCTAAAAACTTCCACTCCTCCCAAGAAGAATTTGACAGCACTTCTCCTAAAGCAGAATCTGACAAATAGATTTAGCCAAAACTAAAGGTAGTCAACTACCACTTAGCTTCAAATCCATTTACAAGAAAATCTTTATTCCCAATCTTTCTCAACTCTGATTCTTTGACGGTCATGCCGATTTTTATGGGTGGATTAAGTCCTGCTTTTTGAAATTGTTCTATGGCGTCAACTTCTGGCCCAAGTGTAAAAATCAGCTCATAGTCTTCCCCTCCATAAAGTGCATCTTCAAGAGTGGCGCCATCATATATTGGCACGGTGTCAATTGATATACCTACGTTGGCACCATTTGCTAGCTGATCCAATTCGTGTGCCAAACCATCTGAAATATCAATCATCGAACTAGCTCCAATCAACCGTGCCAATATGGCTTCCTTGAGCCTTGGAACTGGTCTCTTCTGTTTGCTAATTAAATCCCCAACAAGTGCATCATCTACAATTTCTATCTCTTTATTAATTAATCTGAGTCCACAACGTGCTCCTCCGCACGGACCTGTAACCCATATTGCCTCTCCAACCGAACACGTATCTCGTGGCACTGCCTCACTTGGTTTACACGTTCCCATTGCAGTCACACTTGCCATCAAAACCGGTGAAACCGATAGATCCCCGCCGATCAAATCGCATTCAAATTGGACACAAGCCTCTTTGACCCCTTCCATAACTTCCAATAAGTCTGAGCCCACCGGTCCACAGAGACTAAGTGTCACCCATCTAGGTTCAGCCCCCATTGCAGCAATATCGCTAATTGCACTAGTTATGGACTTATATCCAAAATCTCTTTCAGTGATTTTGGAAATATCGCATCCGCTGCCAAAATCATCAATTCGAGAATTTGAAGGAGTGATTTTGGGCAGATGAACGCCCTCTATGGTCAGATCGTTTGAAACAACCAGTTGTTGATCCCCTAAATCCAAAATGGCAGCATCGTCTCCTATTTGGCTGCCCCCACAGTCAATAAACATATTCTTTATTGCCTTAATTAGAGTAAATTCGCCCATTTGGTAGTTTTGCTCCACTACTACAACGTATACGACATTTTCAAGGCCCCACCCCCAAGTCTCGAGCATGCCTTTAGTCTATGGAATCTCATCAGATTGCAGTTATTTTTTTGATCTAATTTTTTAATAAGGCTATAACTTTAAGTGACATTACCTCTCCTCAATTGTCTTAACACTGCCTATAACCAGGATTTATAAGTTCACTTTGACGATTTAACGGAACCTAGTTGGCTGGCATTAATCCGGAAACATTTTTGAAATTTACAATGTGTCAAAAAGGTAAACTTCTGGTAGACAAATTCAAGCAACTCATACCTTGAGTTATGTCTGGATTCTCATTGATAGAGGAAGGTTAGACAAATGACACTAGAACCGCCGACGGAAAATCGTAAGTTGATTGACTGGGTTGAAGAAGTTGCAGCCCTTTGCGAACCCGACCAGATCTATTGGTGCGACGGTACTAGTCAAGAGTATGACAAGCTTTGCAATTTACTGGTTGAAGCAGGCACTTTTACAAAACTATCTGATGCAAAGCGTCCAAATAGCTACTGGGCAAGATCTGACGCTGCCGATGTAGCACGGGTCGAAGAGCGCACGTATATTTGCTCATCTAAAGAATCCGATGCTGGTCCCACGAACAACTGGCGGGATCCTGTCGAAATGCGTGAGGTTATGACGGGCCTTTATCGTGGATCCATGAAAGGGAGAACTATGTATGTAGTTCCATTTTCAATGGGACCCCTGGGCTCTCCCATTGCCCACATAGGTGTTCAGTTGACAGACTCACCCTATGTCGCGGTATCGATGAAAATTATGACCAGAATGGGTCAGAAAGTTTTGGACTTGCTGGGTGCCGATGGTACTTTCGTGCCTTGCCTTCATTCGGTTGGATTTCCTTTAACTGAGGGCAAAACGGATGTGCCTTGGCCGTGTAATCCGGAAAATACTTACATAGTCCACTTTCCAGAATCAAGAGAGATATGGTCATTTGGATCCGGATATGGCGGAAACGCTTTATTGAGCAAAAAATGCTTTGCCCTGAGGATTGCCTCCGTAATGGCTCGTGATGAG
>JABEUL010000078.1 GCA_013044465.1 Acidimicrobiales bacterium | reverse complement strand
GCTTTGGATTCCTTTTTTTGCACAAATAAGACAGTTTTGCTGGGAATATGACTTCCAAGAGGGTATTTTTGGCGGAATTGAGGCATCTATTTTGCCAGAGCGCTGAAAAGTGCAATAAATTGTTGTTAGGCACATTTAGCGAACGGCCAGAGGAGCTATGTTGCTCGCAAGAAATCTGACGGATAGTTAGTTTGCTGAAAACGAATGGAGTTGAAATGAGTGTTGCAGTCACAAAGTCGTCTGAGACCACAAACCAGGTGGTGAAGTTGCATCCTGATGTAATTGACACCACTGAAGAAGAAGTACAAAAGGCAGTTGAGCGAGCTCGAGAAGAGTTCAATGTCTGGTCGGCACTAAGTTTCAAAGAGCGCGCCAGGCATTTGGCAAAGGTTCGTAAGTTGCTTGCAGAGAGTGCCGATGACATTGTAGATGTCATAGTTTCTGACACTGGGAAAGTTCCCACTGAGGCACTGGTCAATGAGGTTGTTGTAACAGTCGAGCTGATGAGATGGTACGGAGCCAATGGTGAAAAGGCACTGGCTCCAACGAAAGTCAATCCGGGGATTTTAATGGCCCATAAAAGTGGAGAGATTCGATACGAACCCTATGGTGTAGTTGGAATAATCAGTCCTTGGAACTACCCCCTAACTCTGTCTATGGGCCCAATTGTCGCAGCACTATTTGCAGGTAATACAGTTGTCGTCAAACCGTCCGAGGTCACGCCCCACGTAGGCATTGCAGTTGGTGAGTTATTCAAAAAAGTTGCAAATGAAGTGGGAGCCCACCACAATCTGGTCCAAGTAATAACGGGCCCTGGAAAAGTTGGCGACACACTTGTAAGAAGCGGTGTAGACAAAGTCGCTTTCACTGGCTCTGTTAAAACCGGCCAAGCTGTGATGAAAGCTGCTGCTGAAACTTTGACTCCAGTCGTTCTTGAACTAGGTGGAAAAGATCCAATGGTTGTTTTGGCTGACGCTGACATAGAAAGAGCTGCCAGAGGTGCAGTTTGGGGGGCATTTACAAACTCAGGACAGACATGCATGGCCGTAGAGCGAGTATATGTTGAGAAGGAAATATACCAGCCATTTTTAGACAAAGTAGTTGAGATTACTTCGAAGTTGAAACAGGGTTCTGGAGATGGTTTTGACTTGGGTGCAATGACTTGGAAAAGACAGAAAGATATTGTCAGGGCTCACTTAGATGATGCAATTTCAAAAGGAGCAGTGGTGGCTGCCGGAGGAAATGACTTGATTGTTGGAGGCAGGGAATCAATTGAACCCACAGTGTTAGTAAATGTGAACCATTCTATGGCGATAATGACCGAGGAAACATTTGGCCCTGTCTTGCCGATCATGGAAGTCGCTAATGAGAAAGAAGCTCTCGAACTTGCTAATGATTCAATCTATGGGCTGAACTCTTCTGTCTGGGGAAAGGATCCGCAAGCCCTAGAGCGAGTAGCCAGTGGCTTGCAGGCGGGAAATGTTTGCATCAATGACACTATGGTTTCCTATGCCCTTTCTGCTCTTCCATTTGGAGGGGTCAAATACTCAGGCATTGGAAGAACACACGGAGTTGAAGGTCTTAGGTCAATGACTCAGACGAAATCAATCGCACGTGACCGATTCGGACTTAAGAGCGAGATGCAGTGGATGCCGCTTCCTAGCTGGCTTGGAAAAGGGGCCAAACTGCTTCTGAAATTGCGCAAATAAACTCACTTGTTATCAGAAACAGCAGCTTCTAAGATCTCCGCAGCATTTTAATTCTAGAACAACTTTGTTAATTTAGATTAAGAGTTCTTGTCTGACTGCTTTGGAATAAGTTGAAATTTCACCGTTTTCAACTAACTCAAGGAAAATGTCCACAAGTTCTGGATCAAAATGCTTTCCTGATTGATTCCTAATCTCATCAATTGCTTCTTCAACCGGGAGCGCTTTTCTATAAGGCCTATCGTGGGTCATTGTGTCAAAAACATCTGCAATGGAACAAATCCTTGCTTCAAGGGCTATGTCAGCACCGGAGAGACCCTGGGGGTAACCGGTTCCATCATAATGCTCGTGATGTGAAAGACAAATATCACGTGCTACCTGAAGTAATCGGTATTCGCCTCCCTCAAGTATTTCCGCCCCAACAGTAGTGTGCTTTTTGTTTTCTTCAAACTCCTCAACAGTTAACTTTCCGGCCTTTAAAAGTATTCTGTCGGGGACGCAAACTTTCCCAAGATCGTGAAGAGGTGCCGCCTGGCGAACAATCTCAATCATTGATTCGCTGAGTCCAGCCTTTTTGGCAATTGCAGCGGCAATATTTCCTACCCGTTGTGTGTGATTGCCTGTGTCGTCATCACGATATTCAGCAACGTAAGCCAAACGAGTGAGAACCTCACTTCTCGCAATTTCCATTGAATTTGTGCGATCTAATACCATTCTCTCCAGGGACTTTTTCTGGTCTTGTGTTTCTAGTTGCAATCGCCTGGTTTCTAGTAAATTTGCCACTCGCAGTGTCACTTCGTGAGAATCGAGCGGCTTGACTAGATAGTCATTCGCACCTTTGGCCAATGCCCTTGTCTTAGTTTCACTTGTGGCGTCTGCGGTTACCACCATTACTGGAATGTGATCGTCTGAGGCTGCTGATTCTCCTAACCTCTCCAAGAATTGAAGTCCATCCATTCGGGGCATATGTAAGTCCAAAATAATCAAATCAGGCGAAATAGCCGAAAGTTGATCTAGCGCTTGGCGTCCATCGGTATAAAAGTGAAGATCTTTATATCCAGCTTTGGTTAGAAACTGTTTAAAGAGTTCCAAGTTGATCTCGCTATCATCAATTACCAAAATGGTAAAATTGACGTTGTAGGTGTGGTTCATTATTCTCTCTCTCTAAGTTCCTAGTTAAAATAAGTTTTTGACGTTACACAAGGAAACTGTTTTATTAAGTGATTCATTACAAAGCAAGAGATTGTATTCATTTCAATTAAAGCCTTACAGTGTTCGAATTTGCCTCAACAATGTATCTGAGTCGATCCAAATCAAGGGGTTTTGGAAGATATGCAACGGCTCCCAAAGCCAGCATTCTCCTGATTTTGTTTTCGCTGGCTCCTCCGCTGACAATGACTATTGGAATGTTCGCCGTTTCTAGATTTGCCCTCAAAATTGTCATGACCTCGCTGCCAGTCATATCGGGTAACAAAATATTCAGAATCACTAGCTCGGGTAGAATCTTTTGAACCAATTCCACTCCCTGCCGACCATTTCGAGCTGTACAAAAGCCAATCCCAAGTGCTTCAACAACAGTTTTTATTAGTTCAACGTGTTCATTATTGTGCTCTATATATACAATATTTCGTACATTGAAAGAAGCGTTGCCAAGATCATTCTCTGCTAAATCGTCAAAGCTGTCATAAGAATCCGGTCTAGAGCTATCTGTAGCTATTGGAAGTTCAACTGTGAAAGTAGTTCCCACGCCGAGTTTGCTTGTAAAT
>JABEUL010000077.1 GCA_013044465.1 Acidimicrobiales bacterium | reverse complement strand
CATCTCACACGACGCTATAGAGGCGACCACGTCGGGCTTCATCCCCAGAAGCAACCGGGACTTTCATATCTGGGTGTTTCAGTCACAGTGGGTCGATTAATTGCCGAAGAGATCATAGAAATAGGGAGGCTTGCCAAAGTCTATGGCGATGGTGATATCAGATTAACTACCGATCAAAATTTTGTGCTTTCAGGTATTGCAAATGACAAAGTCGAGGCTTTGCTTGAAGAAGAACTTCTTGTGAAACACTCACCATTCCCCGGTCCATTTACCAGAGGTGCAATTGCATGCACAGGATCTGAATTTTGCAGGTTTGCAGTCGTGGAGACTAAGGAGCGAATTATTCAATGGGCCAAGAACCTTGATGATCAATTTGGCGAAAGGCTGGGGTCTGTCGATGCAAGCTCTGTCGTGAGGATGCACTTTTCAGGTTGTCCCGCATCGTGTGCACAACCACAGATTGCCGATATTGGCTTTAGGGGAGACACAGCTCATCAAGGTGATCAGATTGTGGAAGCAGTGGACATTGGGTTAGGCGGGTCCTTGGGTGGAGATGCTGGATTTATCGATTGGATAAAAGGCGCCCACCCCGTTGAAGACGTTCCAAGTGCACTTTCAAGAGTAATAGAGCGGTACTTAATAGAGAAAAAACCAGATGAGCGACTTGCGACTTGGGCCAGAAGAACCCCAACTGAATCACTTTCTAAAACCCTACTACCTAAAGAAGAAGACTGATAATGGCAAATGCAGGCGTATTTGCAATTCGCAATCAAATGAACTCCATCAGGGAAGCTCCCGGCAAGACTTGGTTCTGGGAGTTAGCAGAGGCAGTAATTGATACAGATAGATGTGTCAAATGTGGGGCATGTGTGGCGGCTTGTCCAACTGACTCGCTTGCCGTGTCTGAAAAAGATTTGCCCGTATTGGTCAAGATGTGTACAGGATGTTCGCTTTGTTGGGACTTTTGCCCACGAGGAGGACTTCGGTATGAAGCAACCTGGTTGAAAAGTGATTCAGCTCAATTGGAAGGCGACGAAAGTCAAATTGACTTGGGACTTGAGCAATTTAGAATTGCAGCCAAAGTAAAAGTAAGTTCAAGATCTCCTTTCACAAGATCTTCCCAAGACGGTGGAGTGGTAACTGAGATTTGTGCAACATTACTTGAAGAAGGGGAGATCGATGGGGTGGTAATTGCCAGGGAGGACCCACTGCATCCTTGGAAAGGGATCCCCTTTTTGGCAACTTCTCCTAGCCAAGTCTATGAATCAAGCGGCAGTTTTTATAATCAAACAATGGCATTGGGTGCAATTGATTTAGCTATGGCGGGGCTTTCCCCTGATGCGAGAATTGCACTAGTTGGAACTCCATGTGAAATACAGACATTAAAGGCGCTTCAGGCAAGACCGTGGAGAAGAGGAAGGCAGAATGTGGATAATGTTGTTCTCACTATTGCTCTTTTATGCACGAAGAACTTTGATTATGAAAAGCTAATGGTGGAAGCCATAAGAGATGAAAGAGGAATCGATCTCCAAGAAATCAAAAAAGTTGATGTGCTCCATGGTCATCTTATAATAAGTTCGAAAAATGATGAAGTACTTGTAGATGAACCGGTGAAGGACTTTCATGTGGCTTCGCTAAAGGGTTGTAATGAGTGTGCTGATTTCCTGGGAAGAACGGCAGATATTAGCGTAGGAAGTGTGGGTTCTATTGACGGATTTTCTTCTGTAGTTGTAAGGACTCCAATTGGGACGAAGGCATTTGATTCGATTCGCTCCAAGATCGAAGTTACTGAAGTTGACAATCCAGGGGCATTGGTAAAGCTAGATCAACTGGACAAAAAGATTGCATTTAAATCATTAAAAAGGCCCTTTGACCCAGATGGCAAGCTTTTCATTTCATTTAAGGAGCATGTAGAGAACTACGGAAAGTTAGCTCCATCATCAGTCCCAGTTATTACTCAGGTCGAGATGCCAACAACAAGGAAGAATGCGGAGTCACTGATTTGACCGGTATTGATGTTAAAATCCCTGATGAACCGTTGGATCTCAAAGATACCCTGAGAGCCAAATTGATCCAGTCAAATCCTAGCGAAGTTTCCGTGAGCTTTGTGATTGGCGATTCTAGAATAACCGAAACTATTTCTGCATTTTTGTGGCCACTTTGGAAACAACAACTTGAAGCAGAAAAGCTTAGCGAAGACGAATTTAAGAAACTTTGCCGTGGCTATGAGCGTGAGTGGTGGCTCTGGATATACGTAGATCGAAGATACATACCTTGTGTAGAGGGATTCATCGGGAGAGTGTCCCGCTATCTAAAGTTCATTAAGTAGTAGGCTTTATTTCCACCGAATGTAGCGGCAAAAGCATGTGAAACTGACAGACGAAGCAATCTGTTGGGCAGTGTGAGGTGATGTAATTTCCGTTTAGCCTTGAGTTTGACAAATTAACCTTCGGCAACGCATTGTAAGTACTTATTGATAGATGAAATCGGATAGGGTGTCTTTGATTAAAATTTTGAATGGGACATCCGGGTAATCTGCAACGAAGTTGGAGGGCAACTTTACCTTTTGGTCTTTATATCTAAACTCATAGGCACCTGTATTGACACCAATCTCTTCTACTAGATCAATTTCTTGCCGAGTATATGATCGCCAGAAATAATGGCGTGCATAGATATTCATTTTTTGCAGATATTTTTTTCTCTCGGCTATGCAGTAGTTTTCCCATAGGGCCCCTACATCGTTTCGGTAAGATAGTGGCAAAAAGTTATCAATGAGCCCGTTTCTCACTCCAAGATCGTAAAAATATACTTTCCTCAATCGACCAACTTCATTTCGTTGATTTTTGCGATACTGGCTAAGCCTAAAAACTATAAATGCTTTTTCAAGAAGGTCAATATAGCGCATAGCTGTTTCTTTGCTTACCTCGATGTGTCTTGCAACTTCGCTGTAAGAAACTTCGTTACCGACCTGAAAAGCCAGTAGGTGCAATAGACGATCAATTATGGTTGTGTCAAAAATAGCATTTGTAGCAAAAGCATCACGGTAGAGATAATTATTCGCCAAGTTTCGTAGGTAGGTCGTAGCGTCATTATCTGCCATTTGCCAAGATCTGGGATAGCTTCCAAGCACAAGACTTTTTTCAATTAGGCGCCGAGCATCTGTAGCATTAGAAGCTACTTCAGATGCCGCAAGTGGGTAGAGAATGTAATCAATTGAGCGGCTTGTTAGCGGCTCCTTAATAGTATTGGCAAGATCAATACTAGACGAACCCGTGAGAAGCAACTTGGTTTCTGGATAGTTATCATGGATAAGTTTTGCAGTGATTCCGACGTTCTTGACTCTCTGGGCTTCATCAATTACGACTAAGCGCGCACTCCGGAAACTTGCCTTCAACTCCGTACTTGACCTATTGGAAAGTCTCTCGTGAGTGTCAGGCTCATCGCAATTTAGATATAGACCGTCTTTGGTGCCAGCAAGAATGGCTCTGGCGAGCGTTGTCTTGCCAGTTTGTCGTGCACCTTAGAGAACTACCACGTACCCCTCATGCAAACTTGCTTTTATTTTCTCCTTCAGGTAACGCTCAATTAGCATATATTGATTTTGTAATATAAATTACATTAATAGGAGTCGCAATATTTAATAGAATATTGATAGTCTAATTATCCCAGTTCGAAACCTGGATCAATGGCCCGATTCCTGACTTTGACAGTGAATTTTGATTAAAATTGCCATAATTCCAGCTTATTGGGCTATTATTCAGATTTATTCTTGATAATAATCCTGCGGATTACCTGGTATTTTCTGAAATCGTCCTGATTTCACCTCTAGCTAAGCAATATCCATTTTGCCCTATTCCTCTCAATGTCAGGAAGTTGACGCATCAAGAGTTGAATTAGAGGGCGTCAAAAGGAGATAATACTGGTGGGAGTTTTTAATTGACAGCACTGATCGACAAGCAAGTCACTAACTTGATTTATTTAATACTTCGAAATAGTTCTGCCGATAGAGAAACTATGGGGAAAAGACCTAAGTTGGTTAGTGTTGCCCGCATTCATGTTG
>JABEUL010000076.1 GCA_013044465.1 Acidimicrobiales bacterium | reverse complement strand
TTTAACGCCTTTGCCAACCGATCGCTGTCAAGAACTCCTGACTCATAGATATTTGCAGGCACTCTATGTTTAGAGTTTTGCCTTGCCTCATCTAGCTCAGACTGCCTGTGCTTTTTACGCTTGCCAAGATAGGATAAGGCCGAATTTGCCGTAATCCGATATAACCAAGTCTCGAATGCCGACTCCCCCCTAAAGGTTCCAATTGAGCGGTAGGCTCTCAGGTAAGCATCTTGAACTACATCCAACGCATCATCTCGGTCCTGGGTGAGACGAAAAGCAAGCGCATAGGTCCTCTCAAAGCTCAGCTCAACAAGAGTAGAAAAGGCTTCAGAATCGCCATTTATTGCTAAAAGTGTCAAGGCTTGCTCGCTCACCACCTCACATCGAGATGATCGCTTTTTAGAATAAAAAGCCTCCTGCTGCAACGACAAGATGCTGGTTATCTAGTTTCGCGGTGAAGCGTGTGGCGCCTGTCCCACTTGCAGAATTTACGAATTTCCATTCGCTCTCTGTCATTTATCTTATTTTTTTTCGTAATGTAGTTCCTTCTCTTGCACTCTTCGCAAGCCAAGGTGACTAATATACGCTTCTCATTTTTTGCCATTTTCCCTCAATTCAGACCCTCATGAAGCTTATCGCATGTGGTTACTTAATAATTTTAGTGCCCATAACGTGTACTTTTGTAGCGGCGGCGGGACTCGAACCCGCGACATCACGATTATGAGCCGTGTGCTCTGCCAACTGAGCTACGCCGCCCTGAGCCCCCTGTCGGAATCGAACCGACGACAACAGCCTTACCATGGCTGTGCTCTACCTACTGAGCTAAGGGGGCGACCAAATTGATGGACCTCCTATTTTACATTCTTTGGGATATCCCTCCTTAAAAACTTTGGAAATCACATATTACATATACGATAGAAACGTGGACGAAATAGGCAGTGACGTTGCTTGGAAATCAGAGAAAGCCCTAATGGGACTCACTTCACCAGATTTCAGAAATTCGAGCGAGGTCTTCGTCAGATTGGCTTCACTAGAAGATTCTTCTCAGATTTCTGCCATTTACAACAACGAGGTGCTCAACACTACATCCACATTTGACCTTAGACCCCGGACTAAAAATTCTCAAGATAAGTGGATTCAAAACCATCAAGGAGTGTATCCAGCAAACGTCGTAATAGTAAATCTGGGAGAAAACAATGGAATAGTTGCAGGGTTTGGAGCACTTTCTCCGTTTAGGGATCGCCCTGGTTATTCTACGACTTGTGAGAATTCAATATACGTAGACTCCCGCTTTCGTGGAAAACAAATCGGCTCCTTATTGCTAGTCGATCTTATTGAGCGAGCAAAGTTACATGGCTTCCACTCTATGATTGCCCGAATTTCTGGAAACAACGAAGCTTCGATCAAACTTCACAAAAAACACGGCTTTGAACTAGTTGGAACAGAAAAGGAAGTCGGAAGAAAATTTGGAAAGTGGCTAGATGTGACTATATATCAGTTGATTGTTTAGCCCCTACCATCGAAACTGATCTTTCCTGAACCTTTTGAAAATTACTTTTAACTCTTGCCATCCATGGAATGCATGGCCCCAGCAAAACAAAGCCCAATATTAAGACAGATGGCACCACAAAAATGGGGTTGGCTGCTCCTAGTTGGTATAAAAGCTGTCTGCCTCCGGGAAGTTCAACAAATGAAGAGACCACTGCCAAGGCCATGCAAGTTTTTTTCTGCCAGCCTTCAATGCTAAATGCCAATAACACAAGGCCCCAACTTAGATACCAGGGTTGAACCACGGGAGAAAGCACAACGCTAAGTATCAGTGCAATTCCAAGCGATCTAATCCAATTATTTTTGTGACTTTTAACTAAGAGATAAACTGCAGCAACAACTGAACTAGCTGTACCTAACTTTCTTATGACATTTAACAATGTACTTCCCGAAATCGGCAGACCTATAGCATGTGAAATGCGCGAGAGTCCTATGCCAATTCCTGTAACTGGTGCCATCCAGGAAACTACTGCATCAGGGGCACTCAAATCCTTTACCCAGCCCCAACCCAAACCGGTTGGCCAGGTAGCCAATGCCATTACTCCGAGAGCAATCACTGCGGAATAGGTACTATATTTGAACCTAAGTGATAGCGGAGCATCACTTCCGGGCCAATTCCACCCTATGAAGCCAACGGCTACAAATGCTGGAGCTTTGATTAATGCGGCCAATGCGCATAGAACTATTCCCACAACTGGCCTTCCACCCAATGCATATGCAAGGCCGGGAAGCATCAAACCAATCATTAATGCATCGTTATGTATCCCGCCAATTAAGTGAAGAATTACAACTGGACTCAGTAAGGCTAAGGTGAAAGATTGAGCCGGATCTCGACCTAACATTCGTGCGATTCGCGGAAAATAGACTCCTGCAGCAACTATTCCACATACACCCATTACCACTCTCAAAAGTACAATCATTAATAGTTCTTTATGTCCGGCAATACTCATCAGCAGTCCTGCAAGTGCAAGATCTAGCGGACCATATGGAACCGGTGTGTACTGCCAAAGCGGGTCGACCTGGTTGTAATATGGATTGGCATTTTGACCCAGAACGTTGACTCCATATCGGTATGGGCTTATTCCTTGACTAACCATCTCACCTTGTCCAGCATAAGAGTAGGAGTCTCTGCTGAATAAGGGTGGAGCCATTAAAAGTGGGATTACCCAAAGCATGAAAACTACGGCAAGTACTTTAATGGAAATACCCGGATTTCTCTTTGTAGTTCTCTCTAGAACCCACCAAGCCCGCATAAAAACAAACAAACCTCCATAGACTCCGATCAGACCCAGGAAAAGGCCGACAGTAGGGGCTGGAGTACTGCCAGATACAATAGGTGGCTGGTCAATCCCAAAAAACCACGCACCTGGCTGTTTTAGGGTAAATGGAGAGCCTGGCTGGCTGGCACCTAAAACAATTGCAACCACTGCTAAAAACCCAAGTATCGTCGGTCTTGCTACCAGGGCCCATGATTCACTGCGGCTTTTTTGCTCGTCTAGGTTGAAAACAGAATATCGTGAAATTTCAAAATCTTTTCGTACTGCACGTGCAAGAGAAGAAATTGCCGAAGGCTTCTTCGTATCACTCTCTGCAGTAGCTTCTGCCAATTTCTTTCCTCGCTATAAAGATGCTTTATTTGGCACCTCTCACACATGCGCCTTTCAAGTTAAATCACTATTTTAGAATTTAACTGAAATTAAACGTGGGCCGGGTAGGATTCGAACCTACGTAGGCGGAACCGGCAGTTTTACAGACTGCTCCCTTTGGCCACTCGGGTACCGACCCAACGCAACATAGAAAATAGCCTATCTCATGACACTTGGCAAACGCCGCAGCATCTTGGTTTGTTCCAAATTTTGAGTCTGACGCGCTGAGCTAGGATAATCTCGCAGTATGCCAACTTTTGATATTTTTTCCGAAATCGATAATCAAGAAGTAAAAAATGCTGTTGATCAAGCTATTAGAGAGTCAAGTACCAGGTTTGACTTTAAAGGCACAGATTCTACTATTTCCTTAGGCGACAACGAAATTACGATGGAATCAGCTAGTGAAGACCGATTGGCAGCTTTAGTCCAGCTACTTGAAGAGAAACTCGTCAAGCGTCATGTCTCGCTTAAGTCACTTGACAAGGGAAAGGTCACTGAAGCTACGAAAGGCCGAGCCCGCCAAATCATTAAATTGCGCGCTGGAATCGACCAGGACAATGCAAAAAAAATCAATTCCCACATCAAGGGGATAGGAGTTAAAGGAATATCTTCTTCCACACAAGGCGATAGATTACGCGTAACGGGGAAAAAGAGGGACGATCTCCAAAGTGTAATTACCTCACTAAAGGAATCAGATTTTGGAATACCAATAGATTTTGGAAATTTTAGAGATTAACGGAACTCATTTCCTATAGCTTAGGTCAGACTCAAAAGAAAAAGCCCTGGCATATCCTGCCAGGGCTTAATTCTTAACTCTCTTAGAGCTTTGGTTTCAACTACCTTATGGGGCAGCTCCGAACCCGCCGGATCTCCAAACCATGGCTGGAGTAGTTCCAACAGTATAACCACCGGTTGTAAGTGTACCCAGGCTACATCCAGTAGTCATTGTCGCAGTGCTGACTCCGTAGAAAGTACCAGGACCCTCACTTGTGCCATCCGATGTCTTATAAGAAGCACCACTCTTGTTAATAAATACAGCGTAACAAACATCATTAGCAGCCGAGAAAGCCATAGCTTCGGCAACATTGGATGTATTTCCAGTTAAATTAGCAGCGCTGAATCCAACTTGTACATCGTTCTGGTTTACGGGAGCACTGTCGGTGTAGGCGATGTTGGTTTCACCACTAGACATTTGCTGGGCCATAGTCAAAGTTGGGGTTGCGGGCGACCCCGTACAGGGAGTTGAGGAGGAACAATCAAAGAAACTTCCGCCGTTTTCAGTGTATTGAGCGTTCATTTCAATAATTGCATTTCCCAGGTTTGACTCTGCTGCGGTTGAGTGAGCTGTCGAAATTACGCTCAAGAAGGTAGGGATTGCTATTGCCAGCAATATACCTATAATGAGCATAACCACGAGCAATTCAATAAGGGTGAAGCCACCCTCTCCTTGCTCCAGACGGCGCTCAAGCCGCCTCTCTAAATATTCTTTCATAAATTTTCCTTTCTAAGTAGCAATATGACGTGCTTTTAAGGATATCGGCATCGTCACCCTCAACTTGAGGATTTAGCCCCAATTTCCACCTTTGGGACATGAATTTAGAACAAATATTCCTTAACCAAGGTAAAGTATGTTTGCATCTACAGTAAGAGTTGCTGTTGTAGCAGCTGAATATGCATTATTCGCATAACCCCCTAGCTGCCAACTTATACTGTTGACAATAATAATCGCAGTGATTATAGGGGAGTTTTGAAGACCCCACATGAACCCCCCTGGCGCTATCAAATTGGCAATAGGTCCATTTACAGTAAAGGTAAGTGTGCCAGTAGTTACTCCTGATGCCGTTGCTGATGGGGTGGCGGCAGGCGCAGATTGAGGATAACCAACCTGAACTGAAGTAAGGTTACAGTTTGAACTTGGTTGTTGAGCTAGGTCATTCAACTCATTTGCCATCAGATTTGGCACTGGTGCAGCTGGTAAAACTGCTTCCAAATTCTGCAAAGCCTGCACTGTGGATTTACTTGACGCAGCGTCCTGCGTCGCTTGCACATATTGAGCATGTAATGATGCATACGAGCTTTGAGCTGTGTTGATTAAATTGTTATTGCTTGAAATACCTGTATTTACTGTCGACATTCCAACAAACCACCACAACAGTGCTGCCAAAACTACTCCACCTATTGTGCCTAATATTGCTCGATCATTTAAAATATTCATGAAAACTCCTATTTATACTTTGTAGCTCTGGATGAAAGTGCAGCTGTTGTTATTCCAAATGTTGCTGGGAAGGTCACGGGAGATACGGTATTTTGAGTGGCACTTGCAGTGCTTCCAACCAGTTGAACCGAGGATACCACTGGCGCGGTAAACATGGGAAGTTTTTCGATAGCATCTACCCAACTTGTAAAATCAGTATAGCCACCTAAACCTAGAACATTGACTGAAACTACTGCAATTACTTGGGACATATGTATTGGCACTTTATCTGAAAGAATCGTTGTGGCAGAAGTGTAGGGTCCACCGAGGCTGGCCCCCATACTGGCTGCACTCGAAGCTGTACCCGAACTGGCAACCGCTACGGTGTCAATTGACAAAATATAGGTACCCGCTACAGCTGGATCTAGCTTGCTGACTATCTCATTGTATACTTTCGACCAATCTACTTCGTCCTGGAGATAAGGAGCAACCGATGCCTCAAGAGCGGTAAGTCTTGCTTTAGTTTGCATACTTTGTTCTAACGAAGCAATTTGAGCTGTAAGTACGTTGTTTTGCTCCTTTTGACTTGCAAGAGTATTGCCTCCGTTATACCAGTTGTAAGACTGAAATCCAAACCAACCAACCATGAGGACCAAAAGCAAAGCCGCCCCAGCAAAGACATAACGCCTAGTTTTCTGCAATGTTGCTTTACGTGTGACTTCAGGTGGAAGAAGATTAATTGGTTTGACTCCCTGAGGTTCTGGTATAGCAAGACCCAAAACTGTCGACATAGAAGGCTCGCGTCGAGCAGCATCTTCTGGCAATAGTCCGATCTGGGAAATATCAATTGATGACAGCGGATGTGCCGTCATCACCGGAATTCTGAACTGCTGCTGAATCCTTGGAAGAAGTCCTTCTAATAAAGCTCCCCCACCTGTTATAAGTACTCTCTCAATATTTTGCCTGTCAGCCAAACCGTTGTAGTAGTCCACCGAAGATTTGACTTCATTTACCAAAGCAGAAGTCGCATCCCGTGCCGCTGCAGCTGCAGTCACATACTGAGGTCCAGGAAGGCTTAGGTTCCATTTGATCTGCTCAGCATCTTGGAAAGGAGCATCAAGTGATGATGCTATTGCCTCTGTGACCTTGTCACCACCTTGCCCAATAGTACGTACAAAATTAGCAATTCCTGCTTCATGTACAACTACCATTGTCAGTCCAGCACCAATTGAGACAATTGCCTCAGCTCCGGCCACTTCTGGCAAACCAGCCCTCGCACTTCTTACCAAAGCCAATGCGGAAAGGTCGACAGCTATAGGAATGAGGTTTGCATCTTCCATTACCTGAATTACTGGCTCTACTAATTCTCGGTGTGCTGCTGCAAATAACACCCGGTTTTGGGAAACTCCACCATCACCTGAAAAGGACCCAATTACTCGCGCTGAAAGAAGAGTCTGTTCTATCGGAAATGGGATTACATCTTCTGCTTGAAACCTTACAACCTCATCTAGCTCTTTGTCACTGACTTGAGCGATTTGAATCTCACGAATAATTGCGCGCAAACCAGAGACACCAACTGACACTCGGTTTGAACTGAAATCAGCTTCACCCCAAAGCCTCTTCAAGCGATCGGTGACGATATTGCGATCAGCAATTTCACCTTCGAGCACAGCTCCTGGCGGAAGCGGAACTTCTCCATAATTTACTAATGCAGGGGTGCCAGTGCCGAGAGCTAATTCAACAGCCCTCACACCGCTTGTTCCAATTTCTACACCTACTGTTCGAAACGCCATATATTATTTCCCTTCGATACTAATGACAACACAATGAATTCATTTTTAAATAATGCTCTAACAAAGAGATGTTCGATGTTAGGTACCGCCAGCCTGATTATTCATATCCTTAATAAAGGAAAACATGGGCATATAGAGACTAATGACTATAAAACCAACCATACCACCTATAAAGACAATCATTAATGGTTCCAAAATTGAAGTCAGTGAATCCACCATTGCAGCTACTTCACTTTCATAGAATTCAGCTACCTTTTCAAGTAACGCGTCCAGAGCACCAGTCTGTTCACCTGTATCAATCATATGGGTGACCATGGAAGGCATTACGCTGTGCTGAGCTAAAGTTGCTGCCAAAGGCTTTCCATTTCGAATGCCTTCTCGGCACTCCCTCAAGGCCTTCTCGACAATCTTGTTGCCAGCTGTATCGGCAACAATGTCAAGGGCTTCAACCAATGGCACACCTGATGTGACCAACGAGGAGAGCGTGCTTGTAAAACGTGCAAGTGCAGACTTGTGAACCAATTTTCCAAAAACCGGCATCCTGAGCTTGACTTTGTCTACTGTTGTTTTTCCCGATTCTGTGTGAGACCATTTGACAAAGGCCACAATACCACCGACTATGCAAACAAAAATTACCACCGCCCATATACTTAGTAATGCATTAGAAATAGCCACTAAGAACAGAGTGGGTGCAGGAAGAGGGGCTTTAATCTGCAAGAACAGTTTCTTAAAAATTGGAACGATGAAAAGCATCATTCCAAAGAAAATCAACATAACGACACCAAACACAACAATTGGATATGACATTGCCGATTTAATTGTCCGCCTAAGTTCAACCTGTTTTTCTAATGTTGTCGAAAGCTTTAATAGAACTCCATCCAAGTTACCGCCAATTTCACCGGCTCTGACCATGGCGACATAAAGTGCCGAGAAGGCCTTGGGATGTTTTGCTAGTGCAGCAGATAGAGCAGTGCCCTGTTCGACGTCTTGCCTCACTGCAGTCAATACCACTGCAAGTGCCTTATCCTCAGTTTGCTCTGCCAAAACTCCAATGGCCCTGACAATTGTTAGGCCAGAATCAACCATTGTGGCAAACTGTCTACTCATTACCGACACTGCTTTGATGTTTATTCGGTCGGTTAATCCAGGAATATGTAGGTCTCCGCCCAGCTTCGAAGTCGGCACAATGGAGATCGGAACTAAACCCTTATCACGTAGAGAGGCCGATACGACTTTCATGTCAGAGGCATCAAAATGGCCCTTTACGACTTTTCCGCTGGCGTCCCTGGCTTTGTAATCAAATGACGTTGTTGGCATATTGAACTCCTTGGTAATTTCTGAATATCACGAAAAATCTAGAGTGATTTAATGTAATCTCTAAGCTCATTTTCATCCTTACATCTGTCAAAAGCAACAGCCTCAGTTATCTGTCCCGCTTTGACTGCCTTTGCTAGCGCTTGGTCCATTGTCTGCATTCCTATTGCAGCTCCCGTTTGCATAAGTGAATAAATCTGGTGGGTTTTGGCACCTCGGATTAGGTTTCTAATTGCAGGAGTTGCCACAAGTACCTCTGCTACACCGACTCGACCGACACCACTAGCACTTACCACCAACTGCTGAGTAACAATGCCTTCAATTGAACCTGCTAACTGCACTCTCACCTGGTCCTGCTGGTTAGTGGGGAAAACGTCGATGATACGGTCAACGGTCTGGGGTGCATCCTGCGTGTGCAGTGTTGCAAAGACCAAGTGACCAGTTTCAGCAGCTGTAAGGGCCGTTGATATAGTCTCTAAGTCTCGCATTTCACCAACAAGAATTACGTCAGGGTCTTGACGCAAGACATGCTTTAATGCTTCAGCAAATGACTTTGTGTCAGTTCCGACTTCCCTTTGGTTGACAATTGAACGGCCGTGATTATGTAAAAACTCGATCGGGTCTTCAACCGTGACAATGTGCAAAGGCCTAGTTTGGTTGATTATAGAAATAAGCGATGCAAGAGTAGTTGATTTACCAGAACCAGTAGGACCTGTAACTAAAACCAATCCACGTCGCAGTTCAGTAAATGTACGGATCGAATCGGGAAGCGCTAAAGTTTCAAACGATGGAATATCATGTGGGATCGTCCTTAAGACGGCTCCAATAGATCCTCGTTGTTGAAATACGTTTACACGAAAACGGCCGACGCCCATAATAGAGTGTGAAGTATCTAGTTCCTTATTGGCTTCAAAACGCTCTCTTAGTCCCTGAGTGACAACACTGTAAATCATCTCTCGGATAGTTTCATTATCAAGAGGTACCTGGCCCTCGATTGGTCGAATCGAACCATCTACACGAATTGAAGGTGCCAATCGATTAGTCAAGTGCAAGTCGGATGATCCATGTTCTACGGCATAAACCAACAAATCATTGATGTCATGCATAATCGGAACTGTCGGTTTTTCTGGAGCCGCCGGCGGAGGTGGCGGAGCCATTGGAGCCGGAGGTGGCGGAGCCATTGGAGCCGGAGGTGGCGGAGCCA
>JABEUL010000075.1 GCA_013044465.1 Acidimicrobiales bacterium | reverse complement strand
TATGACAATCCATTGCCATAGGGGGACGCATCTGAAATCCCGGATTACTAGTGTTCCCTTTTAGGTGCCACCATGAGGATAAAGGATTCGTAAAGAACGCCCGAGTACTCCGGAAATGAACATTCAAACTCGATTTCTGATTATTTCGAACACATGGCTTTTGAGTGGTTCAGCTTGATTGAAGGACGAGAAGCGCTCGGCCATTTGGCTACTGACTAAGGGGTAAATAAAGGTTTAAAATGAGGCTAGGCTCTTCCTATGAAGTCAATTCAAATCAAGAAGAAAATGAAACTTGTATTGCTGATATTGATGGGATTATTGCTTTCGGCGTGTTTACCGATAGGAACTTACTCGACTGGCCAGCAGGCAAGCGCTCAAAACCCTTCAGGTATGCCTCCCGGTGCGAACGACTGGACTTGCAAACCGACGGCTTTGCATCCATATCCGGTCATACTTTTGCACGGGACAGCAGAAAATGCAAACTTGGTGTTCCAGGCACTCTCTCCGATGCTCTATGACGCGGGCTACTGTGTTTTCGCACTCGACTACGGGCAGTACCCAGCTGGCGGTGGATATGGCCTTGGTGACATTGCCCAATCGGCTGGACAGCTCAGCACGTTTGTGGACCAGGTATTAAGTTCAACTGGTGCCAAACAGGTTGACATCGTAGGTCACTCCCAGGGAGGGATGATGCCGAGGTACTATATGAAGTTCCTTTCGGGTGCTGCCAAGGTCAACACACTGGTAGGTCTGGCGCCTTCTAATCATGGAACGACTCTAGCTAACCCAACCACTCTGCAGCAGTTGGGTCTGACCCAACCTGCATGGGCAGAGCAGTGGACGTACTCTTCCTTTATCACGAACTTGAATGCCAGCGGAGATACGGTGGCGGGACCAACCTACGTGGTAATCGAAACGAGCGATGATGAGATAGTGCAACCTTATACATCGGCATTTCTTTCTGGAGCAAACGTAACCAACATTTTGGTGCAGAATCAGTGTCCTTCTGACAACACTGGCCACATTGGTCTGCCCTACGATTCTGTGGCTCTTCAAGACGTTATGGACGCACTAATGCTTACCCCGAGTTTTCCTCAACCTGTCTGCGGAGGTTATGGGCCTACGACATAGATTGCGAACGTGTCTTTAGTCTCGTGATGGATCGGGCTTTGATAGCCAAGTAAACGCATCTGGACGAACTGAGATGCCACTTAATGTCGACAACCCAATTGAGATGACGCTCAGCTAGGGCTCCTCCAGGCCCACTCAAGGTCTATAGCCAAGTGCCAAGGTTGCCAACTTCTAAATAATTTCCGTTGGGGATAAAGGCGAAATACTAAGGAACATGGTCGCGACTAAAACTGTCACCACTCAATATCGCCGAATTTTTCCCGTCGAAGTTCTCTTCTAACCAACATTTTGTAATATAATAATATAACATGAAAAATAATGAATTAATGCATCTACTTTGTCTCCATTTAATCCCTACTTTGCCTAGCAGGCGCCACCTTGATGGCTGCTGACAAATGAAGTCAAAATTACTTAGATATGATTAAGCATATGCGTACAACCATAAATATGAAGGATTCCCTTTATCGGAGTATTAAGGAGGAAGCGGCGCGAAGGGGAACCACCATTACAACGGTCATTGAAGAGCGGCTTGAATACTCCGTTGGTAAGCAGCCAAATTCAACTCCTAATGATTTCGAACTTGTGACTTTTGATGGTGACGGTCTATATCCGGGAATTGATCTCGATAGCGGTAGCTCGTTAAATGACTTGTTGGACGGACCTAATGAACCTTCTTGATGTGAACATACTTGTTCATGCTCACAGACTCGATAGTGATCGAAATCCTGAGCTAAGAAAGTGGTTGGAGAATGAAACTAATAAAGAGGGACCGTGGGCGCTTTCAGAGATCGTTTTAAGTGGATTCCTAAGAATAGTCACCCATCGTAGAATCTTCAAGACGCCGACTCCGCAAGAAGTGGCCATTGAATTTATTGATTCGCTTGTAAGCCGACCCAACTGCATTTTGGTAAAACCAGGTGATAGACATTGGGACATTTTTATGAATCTGTGCAAGAAAAGCCAAGCTACGGGCAACTTGATTCCAGATGCGTATTTAGCGGCCCTTGCTATTGAATCTGGATGCGTATGGGTAACAACTGACAGTGATTTCGCAAGATTCCCATCGCTAAAATGGATAAATCCACTTCACTAACTATTGTTTTCTTAATCGAGAACACGGGTATTCTCGATTAAATTGAGCTTGACGCAAGAGATGTAGCTAGGGACTAGCGGCGTAGAGTTTACGCATCTCTGAGGCGCTTTCCTGTGGGAGCTGCACGTAGGCCTCAGGTGCAATTACTTTGACTCCAGGACCAACTTTTAACAAAAACTTCTTTAGCCAAACTGTCCCCACAACCTGAATAACAATTTGAATATTTCCATTTGGCAACTCCTGAAGTTGAATGACCGGGATTGCCTCAGTCATCCATTTCTTTGAGCCTGGGATTTCAATGGTCACATTTAGTGACTCCGGTCCAGCCTTAAAAGCCAAAGAATCATTAATAGCTTTGAAAACATCTGGTTCAATTTTTGTTGGATCAAATGTTTCGTCAACACCTTCTAAGGATCTAATTCGATCCAATCGGAATCTTCTTAGTTCGCTAGACCCGGCCAAAACGGCATCCAAGTACCAATTACCCTGTCTCATCATTACTTTAAGAGGCCAAACTTCAATTCGGCGGAGAGCATCTTTATTTGCTGAGAAGTAATCAATAATCAGAACAGAGTTACTTTCAACAAATGCAAATAACTCTGAGATCAAATTTGGACGATCAATTTCAATTCCCAAATCCGGTGAAACTTTGGAGAGCAGCTTCGTTACGGCTGATTTCAACACATCAGAGTGTATCGAATCAGGGAGTGATTCATAAGTTGAAGAAATCAACCCAATTGCCAAGATGTCTTCGGGTGAAAGTGATTTATCAGAGGCAAACTCGCGGCCAAGAGTGGCATGAACTACTGCTCTAGAGAGCTTTTCTCCGGATTTAGGAGGTTCATCTTGACCATAATCTATCCAGATATCTAAGAGTGCATCAGGTGAAAATGGTGGGATTCCATAGCAAGATGCCAACTCCAACTCTTTAACCACTTGGGTCGGAGTGAGATTAAATTTTTTAGCAATAGCACCAACTGTGGCCGAGCCAGTGGCATCTAACCACTCGAGTATTGCCAGTAGCCCATTTAGCCTCGAGGAAGTGTCTTTAGTTTGCAACTTTTTCAACCTCGTCAGATGCAATCCCGCCAAGCCATTCCAGAATTCCATCTATTACACTTTTTGGCTCTACCACTTTTGCATGAGCTCCAAAATCAAACAACCATGAGTAAAATGCCGAAAAATTAGAAACTCCGATTGCAAGAGTTACCGATCCCTCTACATCCTCCTCGACTTTGTCTGGTCTGCCCAATTCTCTGATAGCCCGATCCTTTTCGATTGAATCAAATTTGATCTTGACTTGAGTAGTTAGATCCTCTCTTGACTCCCATGGATGGTCAAGGCGTCCTAGCGAAGAGTCAATTGCAGCTACATTGATTGCACTTCCAGCCGCATCGACATCAATAGTTGAGTCAATTCGATCAAGACGAAAAGTCCTGGTAGCCGATTTCGTGCGATCAAAGGCAATCAGGTACCAGTATCCAGATTTGAACTTTAAATATCCTGGATCTACTAACCGTGAAACTCCTAAATAGTCAAACGTAATAGTTCTCTTCTCAGCCAAGGCCTGGTGAATAATGCCGAGATCTGGTGAAGAAGCAACTGCGGAGAGGGCAATTAAAAGCGACTGTGATGAGTCATTGGCACTAGTGTCCTCATCTTTTTTAGGAAACGACTTATTCACGAGTACTGAAGCTAATTTGAGCGCTTCTCTCTCATCGTCTGTTAGTGAAAAGTACTCGTCGTTGAATGTCAAGGGTCCTATGCGGTAGGCGTACTGCTCGCTGCCGCCGACTTGGTCCATCAGTAGGTCTATCCCACATTGGCGAAGCACAGCCTTGTCTCTCTCAAACTGCCTCCGACATACCGAAATTGAACTGTCAAAATCTGCGTAAAGGGGAATGCAGTTAGAAATTTCCTTAAGCGTTAATGGCCGCGAACTGCTTTTCAACAACAGTAAAAGATCAGCGACACGTTCTAATTGATTTACAATCACGACGGTGTAACGATTAGTTTTCCTAATTCCATTGGCGAAGCAAGATCGCTAAAGGCTCCAGGTAATTCATCTAGAGTAACCGACTTCGTAATAGCCTCGGCCATGTTTACCTTACCCTCTGCTAATAGATTTAACGAGTTTGCGAATTCGTGTGGCATGTAAGCAAATGCAAATCGAATCTCGAGCTCTTTTGCTATGCCAGCAAATGGCATAATGTTTTTTTTTTTTAATGATACGCCGACCACCACGATCCTGGTTCCAAGCGGAGCCTCTTTCATCGCCGAATCGATCATTCCTGGAATGCCTACGGCTTCAAATACCGCAACTCGCCTTGATGGCGCCAACTTGCGCCACCTTCCAAAAATAGATTCCTCACTTGGATCAACAACTTCATCTGCACCCATTTTGACAGCCAGCTCACGCCTCAAAGGAGAGTAGTCTGAAGCCAATATCGGGTGAATTCCACTGGCTTTTGCAGCACTAATTACGGCCAGCCCCACAGGTCCACAACCTAAAACTACTGCCCCAAAACTTGCATCCGCTCCGCTTATGCCAACCGCATGTACTCCAACTGCCAATGGTTCACACATTGCAGCCTCAAGTGGAGAAAGCGAATCAGGAACCTTTATCGCCAGTGGTGCAGAGAGAAGCATTTGGTCTGAAAAGCCACCAGGGAATTCATTGCTGTATGCAAGCTGCGAGATTTTGGATCCCGAAATAAGTACTGGAACAGATACGACAATGTCACCTTCTTTTAGGCCAGTGGCATCTGGACCTTGCTCTATCACTTCGCAGGCAAACTCATGACCCATGAAAACATCATTATCTAAGGTTAGATCCATCTGGGAGGGTCCACTCAGGGAAGCTTCAAGTAACTTGCCTTGATCTAAAAGTTCCTGACCGTGGTTTACGAAGTGAAGATCAGAGCCGCATATTCCGCAGGCCAATGGTTTGACTAAAATTTGTGAACTAGTTGGATGAAGATCTTCAAAATCGTCAACTAGTAATTTTGAATTGCGCAAAACTGCGGCACGCACTTATGAGTCCATCGCTTCTTTTAGATCACTGAGAGATATCTCTGTTGTCTTGGAAGTGCCGCATTGTGGGCATGGATCCTGATGCCTCCAAGCTCTTAGAAGGCGAGTTCCAGGTTCATTCAACTTAATTACAAAAGCGCCACTTTCATCGTCAACCTCTAGCCCAAAGTAGGGACGCCAGTTAGTTGAAGCAGACATTGTGTCTAAGTCAAGACCCTTTAGAAGTCTTCTAAATTGCATATTTTGCCTATCGAACATCCAGGTAGAATTGCACGACTCTAATGTGTCAATTGAGGACGGGTCTAGGCTTGACATAAGATATGGACTCCTGGTCAAGTAGCGAGATGCCCAGCTAAGTGAGCTCCCCACATGCCCAGCCCAGCCAGAACTGAAGCAATAAAAATTAACCATGGAAGCAACGTTTTCAAATCAGTTCCTTCGTTGTCAATAATTCCTTGACTGGAAGTAAATTGTTTGGCGAGTTTTGCAATGTCATCAGACAGATCTCTAGCTCCAACACCTTTTACTCTGAACTCATGCGACCTACGATCAGTTGCAACCGATACTGCCGATGCGATTGGGTCAATCGGATTTTGCTGAAAGTCTTCGACCGTAATATCTAAAAGCGAGGCCCACGGCAGCATCTTTACCAAATCCCCCGTCGATTTCCTCACAGTCATTCCCGCGTCATCAAAAATAAGGGTTAAGCCTTGAACTTCAACTAGACCAGTGTCGGTTTGTGTCACTAAAGATACAGTTGGCAGGGTAAGTGGGGTAAAATCCGAGATATCTTGTCCAAACCCGCTAGATGCAGTTCCAGTAAATGTCGGCTGTGCCTCAAGCGAGCCCGGTTCGCTGGTTGGGAATTCAGGTGATTGTGTCATAGTCTTCTCCTCGCTCCACTATATTCTTGTGATTTTCCACTTTTAGCCTACTTAGAATTCTAGACAATTGCCACACCGTCACAAAATACTCCTTCCAAATGGGCAAGGGAGCTCAAGGTAATTAAAAATACCTGGTAGAAGAGGTATTGATTTAGGATTAAATTTGACTCTAAGTGCCGCAGCGGTCACTTAAAGCAACTAAGGAGTTCAGTTAGAACTTTGCGGGTGCAGAAAACATGGCAAATTCACCTCGGCTCAAAGAGTCAAGCAATGCCAAAAACTTGCTTAAATCTGCTCTAATTGACGTGCCTTGCGCCAATTGGGGTATGTAATTGGTGGAAATGTAGTATTGCAATATGGCAAATTCAGGGGATCAGTCCCAATCACATCCCAATCGGAACACCCCTGACTCTCCTAATTTTGAGAATTTTCCTGAACAGTCAGAAATATATTCATGGATCGAAGAAATTGTGGGGTTTGGGGTCAGAAGACCAGGTTATGAGG
>JABEUL010000008.1 GCA_013044465.1 Acidimicrobiales bacterium | reverse complement strand
TCTTCCAACTTTCCAGTCAATGCATTTAGACCCACATTTCCAGTTGCAGACGCTACTGCTTCAACCCAAACTGCACCTTCAAGCCCTGCGTTAGCAGCAATTTGGCGTAGTGGTTCAACAATTGCTTTAGCAACAATTCTCGCACCTACTGCTTCGTCACCACTAAGTTTCTCCGTGGCATCCAACACAGCCGAACGAGCACGAACAAGTGCTGTTCCGCCTCCTGCTACGACACCTTCTTCGATGGCGGCACGAGTAGCACTGAGCGCATCTTCGATCCTGTGCTTCTTCTCTTTGAGCTCAACCTCAGTTGCCGCTCCTACTCGAACCACAGCTACTCCACCGGCTAGCTTGGCAAGTCTTTCCTGAAGTTTTTCTTTATCCCAATCTGAGTCAGTGTCTTCTATCTCACGCTTGATCTGTGAAATTCTTCCAGCGACATCATCTTTGGAACCTGCGCCTTCAATGACCGTCGTATTGTCTTTAGTGACAATTACTTTTCTGGCTTGACCGAGCAGATCAATAGTAGTGTTCTCAAGTTTAAGTCCAATCTCTTCAGATATGACTTGGGCTCCAGTCAGAACAGCCATGTCTTGCAGCACTGCTTTTCTTCTCTCTCCAAAACCAGGCGCTTTGACAGCTACACAAGAGAAAATGCCTCTTATTTTATTAACTACCAAAGTTGCGAGAGCTTCGCCTTCAATGTCTTCTGCAACTATCAACATTGGACGTCCAGTCTGCATAACTTTTTCAAGAACTGGGACTAGATCGTGTACGGATGACACTTTGGAATTGACAAATAGAAGGTATGGGTTCTCCAGTTCAGACTCCTGTCGTTCCGGATCGGTCACAAAGTAAGGAGAAAGGTAGCCCTTATCAAACTGCATGCCTTCAGTGAACTCAAGTTCCATCCCAAAGGTATTGGACTCCTCGACTGTCACGGTCCCATCTTTCCCAACCTTGTCAATTGCTTCGGCAAGGATGTCACCAATGGTTGTGTCAGCAGCTGAGATGGCGGCAACTTGAGCAATCTCGGATCTATTGTCAACTTCTTTTGAAAGTTGAGCAATGGCTCCAATGGCTGCAGTCACAGCTTTGTCAATGCCTCGCTTCAGTGCAAGCGGATTAGCACCTGCCGCTACGTTTCGCAAACCTTCACGAACAATTGCTTGGGCGAGCACTGTTGCTGTAGTGGTGCCGTCTCCTGCAACGTCGTTAGTCTTCGTGGCTACTTCTTTAACGAGTTTGGCACCCATATCTTCATAAGGGTCTTCTAGCTCGATTTCTTTGGCAATTGTGACACCGTCATTGGTAATAGTTGGTGCACCGAATTTTTTTTCGATTACAACATTTCGACCTTTTGGCCCTAGTGTCACCTTGACGGTATCTGCCAGCTTGTTTACGCCGGCTTCTAGCCCTCTTCGTGCCTCTTCGTTGAACTTAAGAATCTTTGACATTATTTTGTTACCTTAGCTAGCACTTCCCGACTTGAGAGAATCATTAGTTCTTCGCCGTCGACGGTAATCTCAGTTCCTCCGTACTTGGAGTAAACAACTATGTCGCCTACCGCCACATCAAGGGCAATCAGTTCTCCTGTTTGCTCGACTCTCCGTCCAGGACCAACAGCTAAAACTTCACCTTGTTGGGGCTTTTCCTTAGCTGTGTCTGGGATCACTAGGCCTGAGGCTGTAGTCTCTTCGGCCTCAACCGGCCTGACTACAACACGGTCGTCCAAGGGATGCAATTTCATTTAAATTCCTCCTTATTTTTCTCGAGGGATTAGCACTCTTACTATCTGAGTGCTAATCGTAGCGGATATTGAGACCCCCTGCAACACGCCAAAGTCGATTTGAACTAGATTTTGGCGCTTTTGCCCCTTTGACATGGGATTTTTTCTGAAAAAGTGAACTGAGATTAGTGAAATTTAGCGATAAGAGAGCTTCATATTGGATTTAGCACCCATAAAAGGATCACTTGGACCCAAATCTAAGTATCTCCAAATTGCCGCAGCCCCAATCATGGCAGCGTTGTCGGTACAGTCTTTCCGATTAGGTATCCGATATGCCAATCCCCTTCTCTTTGACTCTTTTTCAACCGATTCCCTTAAAAGAGAGTTGGCAGCTACCCCTCCAGCGATCATAACTGTCTTGGCTCCAATTCGATCTGCCCCTTCAAAAAGCCTTTTAGTTAGGGCCAAGACGGCATTGTCTTGAAAAGATGCAGCTACATCGGCATTGGTGACTTCAGGATGGGCATCGACGTATCTGATTACCGCTGTCTTTACTCCGCTAAATGACAAATCCAAGTTATGACCCGTCATGACTCTAGGAAGAGGAACACTTTTAGGGTTGCCAATTTTTGAAAGCCTGTCAATCTCAGGCCCTCCGGGATAGCTAAGCCCTAAGTATCTCGCCACCTTGTCAAATGCTTCACCTGCAGCATCGTCAAGGGTTTGACCTAGGAGGTGGTAGTCACCTGGGCCTACTATTTCGAGCAAAATCGTATGGCCCCCACTGGCTAACAAAACAACGGCAGGAAATTCCGGCGGTCCTGATTCATCCAAAAAGCTGGCAAACAAATGCCCCTCTAGGTGATTTATCCCAATAAATGGCACATCCCATGCAAATGCCAACGCCTTTGCCGCACTTACTCCCACCAAAAGCGCTCCGATCAACCCTGGGCCAGCAGTGGCAGCAACGAGATCAATTCCTTGGTCTCCAGAGATTCCCGGCTCACTTAAAGCGGCTTCAATTACTCCGTCAATTCGCTCGACATGTGCCCTTGAGGCTACCTCTGGAACTACTCCGCCATAAATAGCGTGAATATCAATTTGACTCGACACCACAGATGACAGCGTGAAGTAGCGCTTCATCAGTGAGTCATATTTAATTACAGCACAAGCGGTCTCATCACATGAGGTTTCAATTGCCAAAACAGTCGTATCAGTTTTCACCAGTTGTGCCCATAAACCATTTCATTGTTCTTGTAATCCTGCAACGTCAAGGTGTTGCTCGATAAGTAATTTTAGCAGTCCTTCTTTAAATTCAGATTTGCCTAAATCACTAATCCACATAATTAGAGCGTTCTCCCTATTGTCAGGGTAGTAATTTGGTCGAACGCCAACTGGGGCAAAACCAAATTTAGTGTAAAGATTAATGGCAGCCTCATTGGAAACTCTGACTTCTAGCGTTGCACTTGTGAAGTGGCTCTCTGTGGCAGAAATCAACAAGGCCGCAACAATTCCAGTTGCAATTCCAAGTCTTTGTTTGTCAGAAGCCACGCCGATATTAACAATGTGGGCTTCATCAACCATTAAAGCTGCCCCACCGTAGCCTAGAACTTGATCAAAGGAGTTTGGGTCTTTGGACTTTGCTACAAAATACCTTCGGTTATTAAGCGCCAGTTCATCACTAAACATTTTCTTTGACCAAGGAGGTTTAAATAGTTTGCACTCAAGGATATGAACATCATCTACATCGCTTAGTGACATGACCTCGATGGCAAAATCATTTTCACGGTTTATTAATTGCAACAAAGTTCAGCTCTCAATGTTTAGAAGCCCTGCTCGACCATCCGATTGCGGTGTCAGGTGGCCTCAAATATAGAGGAGCTATATATCTTGGTTCTAAAGGTTCAATTGCACCAGCGTATGCAATTTGACATAGGGTCTCTACGCTTGGCTGGAGTGGAAAGCTCTCGGAAGAAATGAAACCATTATTTAGCTCTTCTTTGTACTTCTCATAGCCTGAGCCAAATACATATGCCACATCGAGCCCGGACACTTTATTTAACAAAAGCTCTGGCTTGGACACTTCTTGTTCCCATAAGGTCTCGCGCATATCTGATGAATACCCAGCGTGGTAAATTTCGCCACGCCTTCCGTCAATAACTGGAACAATGGCATGCTGGTGAAATTTTTTACGCGCTTTATCTAAAAGTGGAGCCTGAGAAGCGACAAATTGAGATGCCATTGCTTCAAGTGAATTAACGGGAACTATTTTGATTTTTAATGCTGCAGCCAAAGTCTTGGCAGTGACAACTCCTACCCTAAGTCCAGTAAATAGACCAGGCCCCACGTCGAGCGCAATTAATTCAATGTCACTTTTTTGCAGCTCAGATGCCTCGAGCAAGTTCCTTAGCAATGGAATAATCGACTCCACGTGGCGTCTGGGTGCATAAAGAGTTGAAATGGCTATCATTTCACCGTCTCTTAATATCCCAACTCCAAGTTTAGAAGTAGATGACTCAATACCAACTATTACCATCTGTACATGTATCCTTAAAAAATCTCAGATAGATTCAAGGCTTCTGCCTCACTTTTGAATAAGAAAAAGTCGACTGAGTCTCCTAGGTATTCAATGCGAATCTGTCGATACCTAGTATCTTCAACATTAATCGAGTCTAAGGAGTTACCAACCTTAATGGACTTTGATACTGCCTCAACTGGGGAAATCTCGACTTTCCACGTGATTGCAAAAAGCATATCTACAATCTCATCACCCCATTCCACTACAGTGACTACTTCTCTGCTATCTTCGTCCAAACCTAAGTCATCAACCTCACCAAATGTTTCCAATCTGTATGCATCTACATGTACCAGAAGCTCTCGACCCTCATATGTATTTGCAAGAATAAATGTAGGGGAGGTAATGACGTCACTTATTAAAAGACCCTTTGCTATGCCCTTTGTAAACTTAGTTTTTCCCGCGCCAAGCCCTCCGGAAAGTACCACTAAGTCTCCGCGCTTTAAGTGGTTGCCCAGTATTTCCCCCATTGCCTCGGTGGCTTTTTCTGATCTGGAAAGAAATTCAAATATATTGACTTTTTGCTCCATTTCTATCTCCGTGATTTCTCTACGAAGTGTTTGGCCGTGGCAAAATCTGCTCGCATCTGTGCAACTACTACGGCTCCGGATCTTAACGCTGCAGCTGGGTGAAAGGTAGGCATAATATGGAAATCTGAAAATTGGAAGAACTGGCCTCTTAATTTAGTTATTCCCTCCTTGGTCTCAAGCATGTACTGAGTCGCCACATTTCCCAGTGTAATTATGACTTTCGGGGAGACAATCTCCAACTGCTTGATAAGAAATGGCGTACAAGCCGCACTCTCTTGTGGGAGTGGATTTCTATTGGCTGGTGGGCGACACTTTACAATATTGGCTATATAGCAATCTGACCTCGGGATCTCAAGTTCTTCTTCGATGAGCCTGGTAAGTAATTTCCCAGACCTCCCCACAAAGGGAAGGGCTTGTAAATCTTCTTCCTGACCGGGTCCTTCGCCGATAAAGAAAATATCAGCATCAATAGAACCAGATCCAAATACTACATTTGTGCGTGTCTTTGCGAGTTGGCAAGAAAGGCAGCTGTTAGCTTTTATTTCCAAGCTCTTAATTTGTTTGAGTTTTTCGGACTGTATCACTTTAAATTTGGAACTGGTAGTAAATATTAATTGGGAGAATGTTGGCTGGGTCGTATCTGCAAACGGTTAGCCATATGAATCAAGATCTCATAAACAATTGTATTTGCCAATCTAGCCCATTCATCTGCATATATTGCTTCATCTTCCATGCTGCCTATCAAAACCACATCATCGCCAATTTCTACGCTCCCTTTTAGCGCAGTCACGTCAACCGTAAGTTGATCCATAGTCACCCAGCCCCTTATTGGACACCTTTGGCCCCGTATAAGTACACTCCCATTTGAGCTATTGGATCCAATTACCCTTGGGACGCCATCAGCGTATCCAACCGGGACTGTGGCAATCAAGGCCAAGCTATTAGTTACATAAATATGCCCATAGGAGATACCTTCATTTGGCTTTACCTCTTTGATCATTGAAATTCTTGCCTTTAGAGACAAAGCGGGTATCAAGGATCCCGAGTTCCCAGGATCAGCCGCAATTCTTTCAACATCTTTTGATGGGAAGTACCCGTATATCCCAATACCGCAACGGACTAAATCTCTTCTGGAGTCAGGTAAAGTAACCGTGGCAGCAGTGTTTGAAATATGTGTTTTTGGCCTAAAACCCAATACATTCACTAAATCTTTCTCAAACTCACTAAATCTTTCAATTTGAGCTTTTGATATTTCTTGATCTTTCTCATCTGCCGTTGCAAGATGAGTCCAGAGCCCGTCTAAGTAGACTTTATTGGAATTAGCTACTCTCACCGAAAGATCCATTGCAACTTCAATTGCTGCCCCTGCCCGGTTCATTCCGGTTTCAACTTTGACATGAACAGGTACTCTTTGATCTAAAATCTGACCAAATTTACTGATATCGCTAGCTCGATCTGGCGAAGCATCCTCAAAATATTCTTCCCACGCAACATCTAGATTTTCAAGTGTATCAAGGGCATCGGGTGAAGTGATTGTAGGAATTAGTCCCCAGCCTATACAGTATTTTAATGATTCTATCGGGGGCTGTGACAAAAGCAGAATGGGGATGTCAATTCCTGCACGCCTAAGTTCAATACCTTCTTCGACAAGTGCGACAGCTAAAACACTAGCACCGCCACTAATGGCCCCAAGGGCGGCGCCAACCGCACCGTGGCCGTAGCCGTTTGCCTTTACAACCGCACAAAGTTCACTTTGTGGAGCAAATGATTTCAAGTAGCTAACGTTGTTTGAAATAGCCGCCAGGTCCAATTCGAGCCAAGCACCGCGATAGTGCCCTGCAACGTCATTTGAAAAAGAATTATTCAACGCACTTCGCTTTGTGCTCTGGCATCTCTGATAGAACCTTTGAAACTAATTGGGGGAGATCTGATGCCACAAGCCCTTCTCTTTGGCCAATGGATGCAGCCATGGCATGCAGATGTGTCGCAAATGCAACTTGGTCTAAAATCTCCGCCATCTCTTGACTTAGCCCTTCACCTCTATATCTCGCTATAGTGCCTGCAATTACTCCACTTAGCACATCACCAGTTCCCGCGCTTGAGAGTCTGGGTGATCCATTTGTGATTAATCTAGTACTGCCGTTGGGCAAACTTATTACCGTTGGACTGCCTTTAATCAAAACAATGCAACCGCTCTTCAAAGCTAACGAGTTGGCTTCCCCTATTTTATCTGAGTCAATTTTTCTTCCGGTAAGGGCGTAGAACTCGCCTTCGTGAGGAGTAATAACTATCGGATTTGACCTCGATGATGTCACCACTTCTAATTTGGAGATCGTCATTCCAAAAAGACCGTCAGCATCCAATACTACAGGGATATCAATTTTTTCAAGCAGATCCAAAACCGCACTGCCCATTGATTCATCCCGCCCAAGTCCTGGACCGATTATGCAAGCTTGACACCTAGATGCTTCTTTGATGGAAGCAGATACCCAATCACCAACTCCACTTATCTGGACGACATCACTTGGCACATCGCTGCGACCATCTGAGCCTGGTGTTATTAATCTGACCATTCCAGCACCCGAACGATAAGAAGCTAAAGCGCTTAGATGAGGAGCGCCCATCATTCCAGGAGAACCACCAATAGCTAACACAGCTGAGTTCCACTTATGGGAATTTCGAGGCCTTTTGGGAACCCTCACATCGCTATCTTCGACTAAATTAACTTTTGCTTGAAATGGTTTCTCTTCACTTCCTAGGAGAGCCGGATCTAACCCGATATCAACACAGACTACTTTTCCGACCAATTCAGGTCCTCGGCCAAAATAGAACCCGATTTTTGGAGTAACAAATGTGACTGTAGTGTCAGCCTTCATGACATTTCCCAAAACTAATCCACTGTCACCATTCAATCCCGATGGGATGTCGACTGCCAAAACTGGCACTTGGGGATTGATCACAGGAGCGTTATACTCCCTAGAAAGCCCAGTGCCAAATGCAGCGTCAATTACGAGATCCAACGATTTGGATTTTCTAAGTAATTCCTCAGCCTCATTCTGAGTACAGACACTTGTTTTTACCCCTCTGTCAATCAGATATTTAGAGGCCACCCTTCCATCGCTTCCATTCATCCCCGGACCACAAATGACCAAAACCCGCTTAGAATAACTGCCCTTCATCATTTTGATTGCTTGGCGATAAATTGCGTAACCGGCTCGATCAATTAATATTTCGATCGGGTTGTCTTTTGCATATACTTTGTCTAGCTCCCTAGATTCATCTGTGGAAAGAAGCCCAATCATGCGCTATCTTTTCCATCGTTATTTTTCTTTGCTATAGCGATGGCAATAGCAACACTATTGGTGTGTGTTAGCGAAATGGATATATCATGCATTCCCTTTGCATCGGCTAATTTAAGAGCACGGCCATGTAGAAAGACAGAAGGCTTTCCTGATTTTTCTGACTTTACCTCCACATCTTTGAAATCAACTCCTCCGAGACCCACTCCAAGCAACTTCCAAACGGCTTCTTTTGCCCCAAATCTTGCCGCAAGTCGCAGGTGCCTGCGAGGAGACTCTGCGCACTCCAAAAGCTCGCTCTCGCTAAATAAACGGTTGAGCATTCTTGGAGTTCGCTTTAGTGAATCTCTAAACTTCATGCAGTCAACAGCGTCTATTCCCACTTGATAGCCCTCGACGGAATTTGGGGCAGTTGGAAATTCATCGTTAATCATGTTATTCAACCGTAACGGTTTTTGCCAAATTTCTGGGCCTGTCAACATCATTTCCGTGCTGTTTGGCCAAATCATAGGCCAAGAACTGCAGCGGAATTATGTCGATCAGTGGAGCAAATAGTTCATGGGTTGAAGGTACTTTGAATACATAGTCTCCAAATAGTGCCGTTTGGTCATCATCTTCGTTTGCAATTACTACTACTCTGGCACCTCGAGCTCTGACTTCTTCTAAATTTGAGAGAACTTTAGACCAAAGTCTTCCCCTTGTGGCTACTCCTATAACTACAGATGAGCTGTCAATAAGAGCGATTGGACCATGTTTAAGTTCGCCTGCTGCAAATCCTTCAGCGTGGAGATAAGAAATCTCTTTGAGTTTGAGGGCACCTTCAAGTGCTGTTGGATAGCCAACATGTCTTCCCAAGAAAAAGAAGTCCTTGCAGTCCCCTATTTCTTTAGCTACACTTCGATACTCAGAAGCCCTTGCTATTGCTCTTTCCACCTTGAGAGGAATCGTGAGTAACTCGTTCATTAGTGACTCGGTTTCTGACTTGTAAAGAGTATTTCTCAACTCAGCCAAAGACAGTGCAAAAGCCTCCAGAATAGCTACCTGGGCCACAAAGGTCTTTGTGGCCGCTACTCCAATCTCGGGTCCTGCCCGAGTGTAGAGTACTCCGTCAGCTTCTCTGGTCATGGACGAATCAACCACATTTGCAACAGCTATTGCATGGGATCCAAGTCGTCTGGCTTCTCTTAAGGCTTGCAGAGTATCTATGGTCTCACCACTCTGACTTACACCAATTACTAAGGTTTTCCCATCTACCACCGGATCACGATAGCGAAACTCACTTGCAATATCAAGCTCAACAGGAATCTTGCACCAGTGTTCAAAAGCATACTTGGCAACCATTGCCGCATGAAAGCTTGTTCCACATGCCACAAGAAAGATCTTGTCTATCTGGCGCAATATGGCAGGATCAAGGTTCAACTCATCAAACATTTCAATAGCTTCTATCCCACGCATTTTTAAGGTGTCAGCTATAGCTCTTGGCTCTTCGTCAATCTCTTTGAGCATAAAACTTTCATAACCACCCTTTTGGGCCATATCGAGATCCCAACTAACTTCGAGAGGCGTAAGTTCACTGGGCGCATCTCCGACTACATCCACTTGCAGATTTTCACCTTTAAGTGTGACTACCTGACCGTCAGCTACTGAAAAGTACTTCTCTGCCCGCCCGAGAATGGCTGGAATATCTGATGCCACATATGAAGCACCCTCTGACACTCCAACTATCAAAGGTGACACATTCCTGGCGGCAACTACAGTGCCAGGCTCATCAGATCTAATAGCTGCAATTGCATAGGTCCCTTCGATTACTTTTAGGGTATTTAAAACTGCCTGAGTTAGGGACTTGCCGTCTCTCAAGTTTTCCTCAACCAAGTGTGCAATCACTTCAGAATCAGTATCCGAAGCAAGGTGATGGCCATCTTCGATAAGTCTTGCCGACAACATGGCGTGATTCTCAATTATTCCGTTGTGCACAATTGCGACCTTGCCGGTGCAGTCAGTGTGTGGATGAGCGTTTCTCTCATTAGGTGCTCCATGAGTGGCCCACCTAGTGTGACCTATTCCAGCATCCAGCACATTTGGAGCACTCACTATGGCATCTGCCAAAGATTTCATTGAAACAGTGGATACTGCTGCCCTAGTTCTCCAAATCCCGCCTTCTACGACTAAGGCCACCCCTGCTGAATCATAACCTCGATACTCTAAGCGTTCTAAACCTTCTATTAATATCTCAGCTACAGGGATTGGACCGGTTGCTCCTATGATGCCGCACATACTCTAAATTTAGGTGGTTTTGGAGCTTAATTCGGTCAATTTGACCACTAAATCACCAACTATTTCCTTCGCCCACACTTCATCAGATGCCTCAACCATGACCCTGACCACCGGTTCTGTGCCACTTGCTCGCACCAGAATGCGCCCTTGGCCCTCTAGTTTGTTCGTCAAATCATCAACTAACAAAGCAATTTCTTCATGTTGTGCCAGCATTTTTGCCCCATCTTGGCTAAGTCCATTGACTCTTAAAGACTCAAGCACTTGGGGATAGATCGAAATATTTGCCATCTCCTTTAGGGACGAATTGTTTCTTCCCAAAATGTCCAACAACAAACAAGCTGCAAGTAGGCCGTCACCAGTAGTTGAGTGATCCCTTCGAATAATGTGGCCCGACTGCTCGCCACCTAATGTCAGATTCTCACGCTCCATAACTTTAAGAACATGACGATCACCTACCGGGGTGACAAAAACTTTTATTCCTGCTTCGTCCATTGCCTTATGAAATCCTAGGTTAGACATCACCGTCACCGCTACGGCAGAGTTCTCCAGTTTGTTTGACTTCAGAAGATCAAGTGCCATAACGGCAATTATTTGATCTCCATTCACAATCTTCCCGGATGCATCCACTGCCACCAAACGATCCCCATCACCATCAAAAGCCAGTCCTAAGTCAGCGCCATGTTGGACTACGGCTTCTTGTAGCCCTCTAGTTGAAGTGGCTCCACAGTTTTCATTGATGCTGATGCCATCACTTTGGGCATTAATGGTTACAACTTGAATTCCAAAGCGATCTAACAAAGGTGCTACGAATTTCGCAGTGGCTCCGTTGGCCAAATCGACTACTACCTTTAGTCCAAATGTCTCTATCTGAAAAGCCTCAGCAACACTTTGAAGCCAACCTTCGAGGAGCGCTTTGCCATCACTTTCACTTCCCACCAATTTGCCAATTGGCCTTTTGTCAGAAAGTGTGTTTTCTAAGTACCCGTTTAGACGTCTCTCAATTTCAGATTCAGCAATATCATCTATTTTGGTTCCCCCAAAGCCAAATACTTTTATCCCATTATCGCCAAATGGATTGTGAGATGCGGAAACGACTGCACTTGGGAGTTCTAACTTGTTCCCAACATAGGCAACTCCAGGAGTAGGAGCAATTCCAACATCAATTACATCTACACCTTCACTCATGACCCCTGAGGCAAAGGCATTTGCCAGCATTTTGCCTGAGATCCTGGGATCTCGACCAAGTACCAAACTCTTAGGGCTTAAAACTCTTGCTACTGCACGTCCTAAATATAGAGCTATCTCTGGAGTGAGTTCATCATTGGCTACACCCCTTATGCCGTCGGTGCCAAAATGCACGACCAAGGTGCTCTATCGTTTCGAATACTGAGGCGCTTTTCGGGCCTTCTTGAGTCCGTACTTCTTGGACTCTTTTTCCCGAGCGTCACGTGTCAAAAGCCCAGCGCGTTTGAGATCAATTCGCTTTTCAGGCAACATTTCAACTATTGCCCTAGCAATCCCAAGACGAAGAGCTCCTGCTTGCCCTGAGGTGCCACCGCCAATAATGGTGGCATCAATGTCGTAATTACTTTCCGTTCCTGACACCTTTAATGGCTCGGTGATCTGAGCTACATGCACCTTAGAAGTGAAGTATTCAGACAGAGGCTTACGATTAACCGTTAGCGTGCCGGTTCCTGGCCTCACTCGGACTCTTGCTATAGCAGACTTTCTTCTGCCAGTGGACTGTAATAGTGGAAGTGACATTTCTTACTTTCGCTTCTAAGATACTCGACGGCTTGTCGAGATTAAGTGTTCTTGTGGCTTTTGTGCTTGATGGTTGTGAGTAGCACCTTCGTGCACATGCAATTTTTTGATCATTGTTTTTCCAAGGCTGTTCTTGGGGAGCATTCCCTTCACAGTTCTCTTGACGAGATCTTCTGGCTTATTCTTCAAAAGTGACGCATAGCTCTCACTTTTTAATCCACCAGGGTATCCTGAGTATCGGTAGGCAAAGACTGAGTCAGCTTTGCGCGCTGTCATCACAACTTTTGAAGCATTGACAATTATTACGTGGTCACCCATGTCCATATGCGGAGCATAACTGGCCTTGTGCTTTCCCATTAGAAGGATCGCTACTTCAGATGCCAAACGACCAAGCACCATCCCCTCGGCATCTATAACATGCCAAGATCTGGTGATCTCACTAGCTTTTGGGGAATACGTCCTCACGCTAAATCTTTTCCTTTACTAATTTCATTGCCTGCACTTGTTCTGACAATATAGAGAACAAGTCAGCAGGTAAAATCCCTCTTAGAGACAGATCCACGCCACAGCGCATGGCACTAGGGCAGGTTTCTATCATAGCGCACTTTGATAAGGCACAATCCAGAAGGCGGGGCCAATGGCAGACTTGACGACCTGTCCTTGGCCTCAAGAATCGATTTAACCTGGGAGGGTTTTACTTTGCCTTTTCCCACCTCGACTAGCAAGCCAACAATGGACCTAACCATTTGGTGGCAAAAAGAGGTCGATGTGATAGTGAACTCCAGTAAACCGGAGCGCTCCTCGAAGCGACATTCCAGGACTTTTCTCACTAAGGAGCCCTCTTTATCTGGTGGTTTCCTGCAAAATGAGGAAAAATCGTGCTCTCCGATCAGTGGAGTTAACCCTAGATCCAAGAGAGATCGATCTAGGTATTGACCGACATGCCAAACAGTATTTTTCTCCCACGGCACATAATTTGGACCCTCTCGGATTAAATACCTATAGGTTCGACTTAGAGCGTCTCTTCGTGCATTAAATTCACCATCACAAAGTGAAATCTCAAACACTGAGATCCTGGGGTAAAGCTGACTATTAAGGCTTTTTTTCCACTTAGTGAGGGTCTCACTTGGGTCTTTGCCCAATAGATTGGCCGGAAGATCAAAATGAACTACTTGACCAAGTGCATGAACGCCTTTGTCAGTCCTCCCAGCACAGGTTAGATCAACCCTTATGTTTGTTAGTTTTTCAAGTGCTCCAATGAGCTCACCTCCGACAGTTTCATGTTCTATTTGGGGTGCAAATCCATGGAACGTTGTTCCGTCGTAGGCTAATAATAGTTTTAAGCGAAGTGTATCTAAACCACTCACACGAATTCGATGCGAGCCATCGGAGCATTGTCTCCTTGGCGTGGACCTAACTTGAGAATGCGAGTATACCCACCTGCACGGTCGGAGTACCTCGGCCCTATATCGTTAAATAATTTGTAAGCCATGTCTTTGTCTCTGATTAAAGCGACGACTTGACGGTGCTTGTGGACTCCGCCTTTTTTGGCTGCAGTAATAACTTTTTCTGCAACCGGACGAAGTGCCTTGGCTTTGGCTTCTGTTGTAACTATACATTCGGCTGCAATCAGTGAAGCAACTAAGTTGCCCATCATGGCCTTGGCATGAGCTGCATCGCCACCAAACCTTCTTCCCTTTTTAGGTGTTCCCCTCATTTCATATTCCCCTTTGTCCTCTGAGAGTTAGTCCTCTCTCATCAAGTTTCACTATTACTTCATCAAGAGATTTCTGTCCGAAGTTAGTCAGAGTCAAAAGCTCTTCCACACTTCTCTGGAGCAGTTCACCAATCGTATTGATCTGTGCTCGCTTGAGGCAGTTTCTTGGCCTTTCAGTTAGATCAAGGTCTTCAATCGGAAGATCTAAGTCAGGCGATCCGGTCGATGCAGTCGAAACATCACCGAGTTCTAATCCAATTGGCTCGTCACTGAGATTTGCCACCAAATCCATCAAGGTTTTCATTGTTTCTCCGGCGGAGGCTAGTGCTTCTCTTGGAGTAATTGATGAATCCGTCTCGATGTCTAAGATGAGTTTCTCGTAGTTGGTTGATTGTTCCACACGTGTTTGCTCTACTACTACTGCCACTCTTCTAACCGGTGAGAATATGGCATCAATTGGAATAACTCCAATTGTTGATGACCTTGAAGCTCGCTCAGCACTTAGGTATCCTCGGCCTTGCTCAACGGTGAGATCCATCGCAAGTCTTCCCTTGGCATTGACGCTCGCCAAGTGCAACTCTGGATTCAGTATCTCAATATCTGATGAAAGTTGAATGTCACCAGCTTTTATCTCAGCGGGTCCTCTGATATCAAGTCGAAGAACAACTGTCTCTTGAGAGTAGGACCTGATCACAATGTCCTTGATATTCAATATGAGGTCACTAGCATCTTCTTTGACACCTGGAAGAGTAGTGAACTCATGAAGCGCATCATCAAAGCGAACATAAGTGATTGCAGCACCCGGGATGGCCGAAAGCAAAGTTCTTCTGAGAGAATTACCTATCGTGTACCCGAAGCCAGGTTCGAGTGGGCTGATTGAGAATCGCTGACGATTCGCCACCTCCTCATCAATGGCTTCAACTATTGGTCTTTGAATTATTAACATTAAACTTGTGACTCCTTCATGGAAATCTATTTAGTTGGGAATTGGAAATTAATTACTTCGAGTACAACTCGACTATAAGTTGCTCTCTGACTGGGGCATCTACATGTTCCCTAAGCGGCATATTGAGAACAGTAATTTCAAAACGATCACCCGAGGCCTCTAACCAGGGAACTATTGGGCGATCAATTGTGTCTAAGTTGTGCCTAACGGTGATGAATGCTCTGGCTTTGGCGCTTAAGGTGATGACTTCACCTTGGCGAACTCGGTAACTGGGAATTGTCACCCTTTTGCCATTGACCAGCACATGGCCGTGGCGAACTAACTGCCTTGCCTGTGACCTTGAAGCGCCCCAAAGAGCTCTGAAACACACATTATCAAGTCGTGTCTCAAGAATTCTCAGAAGTGTTTCACCGGTGATGCCCGAGACCCTGTTGGCCTCTTCATAGTTTTTGACAAACTGCGACTCCAAAACACCGTAAATTCGACGAGCTTTTTGCTTCTCCCTCAACTGGTTGAGATACTCTGAGCCTTGTCGCATGCGATCCCGACCGTGTTCACCCGGAGGGTAGGGCCTTTTTTCCATGGGACACTTTGTAGTGTCACATTTTGCTCCCTTTAAAAACAGTTTGGTCTTCTCTCGGCGGCAGAGTCTACAAACCGGACCTGTGTAACGTGCCATAAATTTCCTTTACTTATCCTTAGATCTAACTCTCAAACCCTGCGGCGCTTTTTCGGACGGCACCCATTGTGAGGAACCGGCGTAACATCTTTTGTCGAAATAATTTCAATGCCAGCTGCAACCAAAGAACGAACAGCTGTCTCTCGACCAGATCCCGGTCCCCTTACAAGGACGTCTACTCTCTGAATACCGTGTTCCATTGCTCTTTTCGCACAAGCCTCGGCTGCCATCTGAGCAGCATACGGGGTTGACTTTCTCGATCCTTTGAATCCAACATTCCCAGCTGACGACCAAGCAAGCACATTGCCTTCGGTGTCTGTAATGGAGACAATTGTGTTGTTAAACGAACTCTTGATGTGCGCGATTCCATTGGAAATGTGTTTACGTTCCCTCTTTCTCGGTCTTCTCGCTGCTCCTGGTTTTGGCTTAGCCATATTTATTTATTCCTCTTTATGTCTATATAAGTAGTCGGTAGTTCATCGAAGAACGCTTACCTACTTCTTAACTTTCTTCTTCCCAGCTACAGTCTTCTTGGGACCTTTTCTGGTGCGAGCATTTGTATGAGTCCTCTGTCCGTGAACTGGAAGTCCTCGCCTGTGTCGAATGCCTTGGTAGCAACCGATCTCCATCTTGCGCTTTATGTCGCCTGCGACATCACGCCTGAGATCACCTTCAACTTTCAAGTTGGCATCTATCCAAGCTCTCAGTTTATTAACTTCTTCGTCGGTTAGATCTCTGACTCTGGTGTCTTTTATTATTTCCGTGGCTTGACATATCCGGAGGGATTCCGATCTGCCTATTCCATAGATGTAAGTAAGTGAGATTTCAACTCGCTTGTCTCTTGGGATGTCAACTCCTGCAATACGTGCCATTACTATCCTTGCCTCTGCTTGTGCCTCGGGTTGTCACAAATGACCATGACGACACCATGTCTTCTTATTACTTTGCATTTTTCACATATAGCTTTTACGCTAGGGCGAACTTTCATAATCAATTTCCTCGTTAGAACTTCTCTGGTTACCTATATCTATAGGTGATGCGACCCCTGGTGAGGTCATAAGGAGTGATCTCTACTTGAACTTTGTCTCCCGGTAATATTCGGATTCGATGCATCCTCATTTTTCCAGAAGAATGAGCCAGTATTTTATGGCCGTTCTCAAGTTCCACTCTGAACATTGCATTTGGCAATGGCTCCACCACTGTGCCTTCAAGCACTATGGCCTCTTCTTTTGAATTGGGCGAACTAGCCACACACATCCTTTTTCACAAATACACCACCTTAATATGGGTTAGGGCTAAACTGTCAATAACAGATCTCTTTGGACGCCAAACCGCAGAGACAAACGCTGACGCGTTTAATAACGATTGGCGCGAGCTAATATCATAGCACGTCAAGGGAGTGTCAATACTTCTGGTCCATTTTCAGTTACAGCTATAGTGTGCTCAAAATGGGCTGACAGTGAACCATCGGCGGTTACTACGCTCCAATTGTCCTCTAATACTCGTGTTTGGTAATTCCCTACATTTACCATGGGTTCGATTGCAAAGACATGGCCAACCTTAAGTGTCGGTCCAGGTCTTCCTGGCCAGTAGTTGGGAACTTGTGGTTCTTCGTGCATTTCGGTTCCGATTGCGTGACCCACATACTCCCGGACAACGCTATAACCAGCCTTTTCGGCAACTTCTTGGACAGCTCTGCCAATTTCATGGAGCCTATTGCCTGGCTCCATCTTATTTATCCCTGCATAAAGACTGGCCTCAGTAGTATTAATTAGCCGCTCGGTCTCTTTTGAGATCTTGCCCACGCCAACTGAAAAAGCAGCATCTCCGTGATATCCCTCAATGATGGCTCCGCAGTCAATTGATATTAGGTCCCCTTCTTCCAACCTATAGGACCCTGGAATTCCATGAACAATCATGTCATTTGGTGATGCGCAGATAGTTCCAGGGAATCCATGGTATCCAAGGAAGTTCGACTTCGCTCCTCTTTTCTCCAAAACATTCCGTGAAATTTCGTCCAGTTGGAGGGTTGTGACGCCAGGTTTAATGGCCCCTCTGATCTTTTCGTGAATTTCCGCGACTACTACTCCGGCCTTCCTCATTTTCTTGAGTTCTTCTGGGTTCCTAATCATGTGTCCTCAGCATTCTTTAGTGCCAGGTCAACCTCTTTTATCATCCTCTGCGCCACAATTTCTGTGGAACCCACTCCATTAATTGTGGTCAGTATCCCTTTATTTGAATAAAAATCAATTAGCGGAGCGGTTTCTTCCTCATATAAGGCAAGTCTCCTCAAAATTGCAACTTCAGTGTCATCATCTCTTTGAACAACCTCTCCACCACAAATATCACATGTCCAATTGACCTTCGGGGGAGTGGTAGTAGAATAAACAGCCTGGCAATCAAGGCATACCCTTCTGGCTGCCAGTCTTCTCAAAACCACACCCGTTGGCACTTCAATGTCAATTACTAGATCTAGTTTTCTTGGTTCAAGCAGAGTATCCAACTGCTTAGCTTGTGCGACTGTTCTTGGATACCCATCTAGAATAAACCCCTTTGAGATTGCACCGTCCCGATCCAACCGCAGGGCCACCATGGCGGTCACGACTTCATCAGGTATCAACTCGCCGGCATCCATGGCAGCTTTGGCTTTTAAACCAAGTTCCGTTTTAGCTCGCACCTCGGATCGCAGCATGTCGCCAGTCGCTACATGGGGAACGGCATAGTTCCTGGCGAGGCGCACACATTGAGTCCCTTTTCCGGCCCCCTGCTTGCCGAGTATTACAAGGAATGCTCCTCTTGACACTTAACTTAAGAAACCCTCGTAGTTACGCATCATCAACTGGGAATCGATTTGCTGAAGCGTGGCCAGGGCTACACCTACTGCAATAAGTACGGTTGTTCCATAGAACGG
>JABEUL010000074.1 GCA_013044465.1 Acidimicrobiales bacterium | reverse complement strand
CATTTACGGCATGACATGTCCTTCAGCTACCGAGTGTTTTGCATATGGTCTTAACAGTTCTAATGCCGGTGTAATTTTAGCCACAACGGACTCTGGCGCTACTTGGACAACCGAGTCAATGCCGACTGTCTTTAATGACATTTACGGCATGACATGTCCTTCAGCTACGGAGTGTTTTGTATATGGTTTTAACTACAGCTCCGGCCTGGAGATAATTTTAGTTACCACGGACTCGGGCGCTACTTGGACAACCGAGTCAATGCCGGCTGTCATTAATGACATTTACGGCATTACCTGTATATCAACTACTGAGTGTTTCGCGCTTGGTTACAACAGCTCTTTTGCGGGTGTAATACTGGGGACTACGGACTTGGGCGCTACTTGGACCACCGAGTCAATTCCAACCGGCGACGATTTTAGCGGCATTACATGTCCATCTACCACCGAGTGTTTTGCATATGAAAAAAACAGCCTTGGCTCCAGTGGTGGCTCTGGTATCGGTATAATTCTGGGCAGCGCGGATTCCGGTGGTAGTTGGACAACCGAGACAATCACAACTGGCGACTATGTCGGTGGCATTACTTGCCCGTCAACTACCGAGTGTTTTGCATATGGTTATAACAACTTAGGCGCCTATACAATTTTAGGTTCCACAAGCTCGGGCGCTACTTGGACAATTGAGCCAATTCCAACTGGCGATAAGATTACCGACATCATATGTCCTTCTACTACCGAGTGTTTCGCATACGATCAGAACAGCTTAGGCGGTGTAATTCTGGGTACCACGGACTCGGGTGCTACTTGGACAAGCGAGACAATCCCAAACGGTGAAAGTGTTAATGGCATTACTTGCCCGTCAACTACTGAGTGTTTTGCATATGGTCAAAACAGCTCCAATGTCTATACAATTTTAAATACCACGAACTCGGGCGCTACTTGGTCAAGCGAGACAATCCCAACCGGCGACGGCATTAATAACATCACATGTCCATCCACTGCCGAGTGTTTCGCATATGACCTAAGCACAGCAGGCGGTGTAATCTTAGCGACCGCGGACTCGGGCGCTACTTGGTCACGCGAGACAATCCCAGCAGGCGACAGTGTTAACGGCATTATTTGTCCTTCTACCACCGAGTGTTTTGCATATGGGTATAGCGGCTCAGGCGCCTTTACAATATTAGGCACTACGGACTCTGGCGCTACTTGGATAACTGATACCATCCCAACCGGTGACACTTTTAGCAGCATCGCATGTCCGTCAACTACTGAGTGTTTTGCATATGGTCTAAACAGCTCGGGCGCCGGCGTAATTCTAGCCACCACGGATTCTGGCGTTACTTGGACAACTCAGGTTCTTCCAACTCCGGTAGACGACGTTAACAGCTTAATTTGCCCTTCTGCTACTGAGTGTTATGCGGGTGCGATCGGTACTGGTGGTCGATACGGCTATGTCATGTTTTCAATATCTCTTTAAAATTTAAAAGAAGATATTTTCATCATCAGTAAATGTTTGATCTACCTTTGACCCGTACTGGTTTTTTATGTGAGAAGGCTTTGGCTCTTTGCCAGCCACTCAGATAGATTGAGTGTGACTAGTGATACTATTCACTCAAGTGCTTGGCAAACTGTGTAGCAGCTAAATCCAATATTCAAGGTTCGCAAATATTCAAAGTATTTTGGTTTATTTGCTAACTGTTGGCAGCAGGATCTAAGATTGTTTGCCGGCCAAAAGGTCCAATTATGCCTACACGATGTAGAAAGTTCCAAGTAGTTTTGGAAGGTCAGAATAAAGCGAAGTAAATGGCGGCTCGGATCAAAGCAAAACCACTCCGGCTGCATTCGCTCGCATCCATGTCAAGGCGGAGCCCAGAATGGTCATAACGATGATCAGGCTTGAAGTGAAAGCTTCAGTGCCTTTTATAGCCGCTGGTGGCACGATTGAATAGTAGTTGTGCAGATGACTCTCCACTGGCATTGCATTGCCGCAAATACTGGGTTTTCTGATCTTGTATTACCTCTTAGCTAATTCTCAGGGTCAACCAGATCCTTTTGGTATTTCTAACCCACATGTTTTGGACTTTCTACCTTGAAATCTCTGCTTGGATTTTTTCAGGTTTCTTACTAATAAATTTGTTAGTAATGCCATTTCAGTAATTTAAAAATACCATTCCCATCTGGGTTTTTCATGATGCTCCAGTGGCTTTACTTTTGGTTTCCTTAGTAAGTGTTTCAAAAGGCAAACCGGGCAGATTTGTATGGCAGATCAATAGGCGCCTAACAATTGCCAGAGGGAACGCAAATGACTTCTCCTAATATTTTCCGGGGAGGTTCAAGGTTAGTTTAGGTACATCGAATTTGCCATCTCGGTTCTTTTTGTTAGGGCTCCCATTAATAGGGCAAAGATGGCTTAAATTTTTGCGGCCATTTTAGGCAAATATTTCTTATAATGCCACTTCAAATAAGTCAACTTCACCTAAACTTTTGCAGGTATTAGCTCTCTTACATCATCCATTAATTGATAGGCTAAACGGGTAAGTCCTCGGCCAACTAAAGTGTCGTTAAAATCTTCAATTTGGGAGGCTGCTTTTTTGGCAAAACTCTGTCCAATCTCGATGCTATTTGCAATTGCATCTGTTGAAGTCACGAGTTTTCTTGCCTTATCTCTATCTTGTTCATCAAGCGGTTTTCCAAGCATGGAAAGCAGTTCGCCACCAAAATGTGGATTTTCAAGAGTAAGTAGAACTGGCAAAGTATATATCCCCTCAACCAAATCTTGCCCAGCCACTTTTCCGAGAGTTTTGGATTCTCCGGCAATATCTAAGATGTCATCTCTGATTTGAAAAGCCATTCCGAGAGCTTCACCGTAGGCGACAAGATTAGGAATTAATTCACGATTGACACCACCTGTAAGTGCGCCTATATGGCATGCAGTGGCCATCAATGAGGCAGTTTTCCCAGCTATTGATCGGTAGTATGTATCTAAGGTCCTATTTGTACTAAATGCAGCGTTAACTTCGCTGACCTGTCCGCCACATAGCCTTCCAAGTGATGCCGCCAAAAGGCCTGCAATTTCACTGCCTAATGATGCAGCAATCTCGGCAGATCTGGCCAAGAGAAAATCCCCAGCCACTATTGCTACCAGATTGCCCCACCTAGCATTTACGCTCTCCACATTTCTTCTAGTGAGGGCCTCATCCATCACATCGTCGTGATAAAGCGAGGCTAGGTGAACCAGTTCAACCGCGACAGATCCAGTGATCACGTCATTGTCTGATTTGAAAAATTCACTAAGGGTTTTTTCATCCAGATTGCTGGGATCGATGCTGCCATCTTCTCTTCCGATTAGTGAAGATGCGATAGCAAGTGCAGGTCGGAGGCGTTTTCCACCTGCATCAATGAGATGTCTGGCTACTTCGTCAAGAAAAGGATCATCGGTTGTGACCGAATCCTTCAGTGCGTCTTCGAGCCTTTTCAAATCATTTTCTAAATTGGGAAGGTCTAAGGCAAAAATAATGTTTATCACACTGTGAATGTAGGCGAAAAATTAAGGGCTCCCGTACAAATCGGCAAGATTTGTGAGGAAAATGTGATTTTTAGCCGATATTTCTATTATGGCGCCAAAAGCGTCGCCTTTAGCGGTACACTAAAAGTACTTGCTGCCAGAGATAGGAGGAGGTCGAGTGTTCGAAAGGTTTACAGATAGGGCCCGTAGGGTTCTCGTGTTAGCCCAAGACGAAGCGCGCCTGCTCAACCACAGTTTTATAGGTACAGAGCACATTCTTTTGGGTTTGATTCGAGAAGGTGAAGGTGTCGCAGCCAAAGTTTTGGAAGCAATGGGAGTATCCCTTGAAGCCGTTAGGGAAAAAGTTGAAGAAACGATCGGAATGCCGGGAACTGGAACTTCTTCATCTCCACCCTTCACGCCGCGCGCCAAGAAAGTTTTAGAGCTCTCGCTTAGAGAAGCTCTCCAGCTTGGTCACAACTACATCGGAACTGAGCACATGCTCTTGGGTCTCGTAAGAGAGGGCGAAGGAGTAGCCGCTCAGGTTCTCACCCAGCTTGGTGCTGAGCTTCCAGCCGTTCGACAACAGGTCATTCAGCTCATGAATGGTGCTTCCACCAAAGAATCCCCAACCGCATCCGTTGGTGGATCCCCAAGTGACGCCCAAGCCGGATCACCTGTTTTAGACCAGTTCGGCAGAAATCTCACAGCGATGGCAAGAGATCAGAAGCTTGACCCAGTTGTTGGAAGGGATAAGGAAATCGAGAGGCTAATGCAAGTTCTCTCGAGAAGGACTAAAAACAACCCTGTATTGATCGGAGAGCCTGGCGTTGGCAAAACTGCCATCGTTGAGGGCTTAAGTCAACATATTGTCTCAGATAACGTTCCAGAGACCTTAAAAGGCAAGCAGCTTTATACTTTGGATCTCGGTGCTCTAGTTGCTGGATCGCGCTACCGAGGAGATTTTGAAGAACGCCTCAAGAAAGTCCTCAAGGAAATTCGAACTCGAGGTGACATAATCCTATTTATTGATGAGTTGCACACACTTGTCGGAGCAGGTGCCGCCGAAGGTGCAATTGATGCAGCCAGTATCTTGAAGCCAATGCTTGCAAGAGGTGAGTTGCAAACTATTGGTGCGACAACCACCGACGAATACAGGAAGCATTTAGAAAAAGATGCTGCACTAGAACGTAGGTTCCAACCCGTTAAGGTGGCCGAGCCAACAGTTGCCCACACAATCGAGATTCTAAAGGGATTGAGAGATCGCTATGAGGCGCACCACCAAGTAACAATTACCGACCAGGCTCTGGTGGCTGCAGCTAATTTGGCGGATCGATACATCGCTGATAGATTTTTGCCAGATAAGGCAATTGACTTGATTGATGAGGCCGGAAGCCGCTTGAGAGTTAGAAGAATGAAGACTCCCGAGTCTTATCAGATAATCGAAGATGAACTGGCTCGGATTCGATCAGAAAAGCAAATTGCGCTTGACAAGTCAAACGTTGAACTGGCTCGTCAATTAGGAGAGCAAGAACAAGAGAAGCTTGCTCAGAAAACTGCCGCCGAAGTTGAACTTCATGAAAAGGGAATAGATCTTTTCGACATAGTAGACGAAGAAGTCGTGGCCGAAGGTTTGGCCAACTGGACAGGCATCCCGGACTACAAGCTAACTGAAGAGGAGACTTCCAAGCTGCTCAGGATGGAAGACGAACTCCACAAGAGAATCGTCGGTCAGAACCAGGCTATTGAAGCCCTCTCGCGGGCTATTAGGCGAACGAGAGCAGGTCTAAAGGACCCGAAGCGCCCTTCTGGTTCGTTCATATTCTTAGGCCCAACGGGAGTTGGAAAAACCGAGTTAGCTAAAGCACTAGCCGAATTCTTATTTGATGATGAAGACGCGCTAATTCAACTTGACATGTCAGAGTACATGGAAAAGCATGCAGTTAGCCGTTTAGTCGGATCTCCTCCTGGATATGTCGGATATGACGAGGGAGGGCAGCTCACGGAGGCTGTTAGGAGAAAGCCATTTTCGGTTGTCCTTTTCGACGAGGTAGAAAAAGCGCATCCAGATATTTTCAACACGCTATTGCAGATCCTAGAAGATGGTCGCCTCACAGATGCCCAGGGTCGCTCGGTTGATTTCAAAAATACGGTATTGATTATGACTTCTAATCTTGGAACGGCAGACTTAGGGAAAACTTCCCTTGGGTTTGCTAAGACTAGTGAAGCCGTGACATATGAGCACATGAAAAAGAAGGTGAACGAGGCATTGAAGGGACACTTCAAGCCAGAGTTCTTAAACAGAATTGACGATGTCATCGTCTTCCACTCTTTGACAACTGAAGAGGTTACTCAGATTGTGGACTTCATGATCAAGCGTGTTCAAGAGCAACTTGAGAGTCAAGGCATAGGACTTGAGCTCACGCTTTCGGCTAAACAGCTGCTTGGTCTTAAAGGTTACGATCCTCAGCTTGGAGCTAGGCCACTTCGCAGGGCAATTCAGCAAATGATAGAAGATCCATTGGCAGAAAAGTTGCTTTGGAAAGAGTTCAGAGTTGGCGAGACCATTGTGGTTGACGTTGAGGGAGAAGAGTTGATCTTTAGGACTATCGAAGGTTTTGAGCCGCCCCCAATGGAGTTCGCCGGAACTGGTGGAACTGAGCCTTTGGGGCCTGGCGAAATCTGAATTTATCCAACTTGACGTAGGTCAAACTTAAGGTGGTTTCCATGAAGACCACCTTAAGTAATATCAATAAGGTTTCAAGTAGCAATAGCACACTCGCACCGAGACCAAAGCCACCGATATTTGAGTGCATTTCGTGTGGATTTGAATCCCTCAAATGGCAAGGACAGTGCCAGACATGTGGCGACTGGAATACTTTTGTGGAAGTAACTAGGTCGAAGGATCCAGAAATTGAGAGTTTCTCTCCTTTGATTTCAGCCGGAGCACCTAAGACTTTTGCGGCCACAAAGCTTGAATGTTTAACCCACACACTAGTTATCTCAAGCGGCATATCTGAATTTGATCGAGTGTTAGGAGGAGGATTTGCTAAGGGCTCCGTCACACTTTTAGCTGGAGAGCCAGGAGTGGGTAAATCTACCCTCACCTTACAAGTTCTATCTGGTGTTTCACAGAACTTGCATTCCCTCATAATCTCTGCCGAAGAGTCTCCTGAACAAGTGATGAGGCGGGCCGAACGATTAGGCGTATCACTTGCTAACTCTCAAATTGCTTGCGAAGCCAACATTGCCACCATCGAGGGTTATGCACTTGAGCAGATGCCTGATTTCCTCGTAATCGATTCAATTCAAACAGTTATGGATACATCCCAAAACTCCCTAATGGGATCGCCCAATCAAGTCAAAGCTTGTACTTCACGTTTAATTAAGTTGGCTAAAGAAAATGGAATTACTACACTCTTAATTGGTCACGTCACCAAGGATGGGAATTTGGCAGGTCCACGGGTACTCGAACACCTAGTGGATACTGTTCTAACTTTCGAAGGTGGCAGAGGAAACTCTCTTAGGACACTGGCCTCTTCGAAGCATCGATTTGGGCCCAGTGATGAACTGGGAATTTTCGAAATGACCCAAAAGGGGCTACTCGGGGTAGCAGATCCAAGTGGGATGCTTATGGAAGACAGATGTAATGACTCAAGTGGTTCGATTGTCATCCCAGTGATGGATCACAAGCGTCCACTGTTAATTGAGCTTCAAGCACTGTCAGTTAAGACTTTTCTTCCTACGCCTAAGCGCACTGTGCAAGGTATTGATACAAGCCGATTGCTTCTTGTTCTGGCAGTTTTAGAAAAACGTGGGGGATATCGATTTTTTGACCAAGACATCTTCGCTTCTGTAGTTGGAGGATACAGAGTCATGGAACCCGCAATTGATCTGGCACTCGGGGTCGCATTGATATCTTCCCTTACAAATTCAAGAATTTCCAATGATTTGGTAGTCGCAGGTGAGATAGGACTGGGAGGAGAGATACGCCAAGTTCAAGGTATTGAAGCACGGTTAAAAGAAGCCTGCAGGATGGGATTCAAAAAGGCAGTGATTCCAACTGCATCAAAATTTGATCCACCAGAGATTGAAGTTATTAAGGTATCTAACTTGGATCAAGCCATTGAAGCAGTTTTTGTATAGCATGGCAAATCCAAGAAATTTCCCTATCCCTATAGTGGGAAATATTGTTTCTCTTCTGATGAAAAAGCTTCTTAGGTTTAATGTGTTAACGCTCTCGGCTAAATTGTTATAGTGGCACCACCAAAGCGTCCGAGTGTGCATGAAGCACTGTCCTTGGTGGCTCCTGGTCGTCCACTTAGAGCTGGTCTCGACCGAATACTTCAGGGACGTATGGGAGCATTGATTGTCGTGGGGGATTCCCCTCAAGTTTTAGCCATTTCAACCGGCGGTTTTTTGTTGGATGCCGAGGTGACTGCTCAAAGACTTTCAGAGTTGGCCAAAATGGATGGCGCTATAGTCACTTCATCTGATGCCACGCGTATAGCAAGAGCAAACGTGCATTTGGTGCCAAATTCTTCTACACCAACTTCAGAAACTGGAACCAGGCATCGTAGTGCTGAAAGAGTCGCGAGATCACTTGGTGTGGTAGTCATAGCTGTTTCAGAGGAACTACGAATGGTTACAGTTTATTGGGGTAATGACAAACGGGTGCTCGAACCCGTGACACAACTTTGGACTAGAACAAATCAACTTCTCCAGACCTTAGAGAGATTTCGCGGTCGAGTGGATGTGGCTGCATCATCCTTATCTTCTCTTGAAGTTGCCGACTTGGTAACTGTTAGAGATGTAGCTGAAGCCGTTCAACGGGCAGAGATGTCAATTCGGGTAGCCAAACAAATCGAAGAGCACTTAGTTGAACTTGGCGAAGAAGGAGCCATGTTGAAACTTCAACTCGACGAGTTAACCAGTGGGCTAGATGCCCTTTATCGACTAATAATTCGTGATTTTCTTCCAGACAACAAAGCAAAGACCATGGAAACAGTGCTCAACAAGCTTGAGAGTATGACAATGGAGGAAATAGCAGATGTAGGCAAGGTGGCAATTTCGCTCAAGTTGGTTGAAGATGCTGATGGAATGGCTCAGCCGCTTTCTTCCAAAGGCTTGAGGATCCTCTCAAGGCTGCCTAAATTGCCCGGAAGTGTAGCTAATGACATAGTAGATTACTTTGGCTCCCTACAGAGGGTTATGAGGGCCACAGAGGATGATTTAGGCGAAGTAGCTGGGGTTGGTGAGGCACGTGCTAGGAGTGTCAAAGAAGGTTTAGCCAGAATAACCGAGGCAAGTATCATCGATCGCTATCGGAATTAAAGATCTATTTGCTTTTTTTCCTGCTCTTGGCGATCTTAAATTGCCCCGTTGTATCTTGATTATAAATATCTAGTACAATTGAGTGTGCACGAGACTAAGAAGCAGTGGGTGGAAATGAGCTTTGGCGTCTTGATTACTCTGCACTTGTAATGGGAAATTGAACCCGATGGGAGAATTAAGTGTTTGATGTTGGTGACAAGGTCGTGTATCCACACCATGGCGCGGCCATAGTCGAAAGACGAGAACAAAGAGAAGTATTTGGGCAAAAGCGAGAGTATCTGGTTTTAAAACTTGCATACGGTGACTTGACGTTAATGGTTCCTTCCGAAAATACCGAAGAAGTTGGACTCAGAGAAGTAATTAATGATGAAGAGGTTGAAGAAGTATTTGCCGTGCTTGGGAAAAAAGAAGCCAGAATGCCTACCAACTGGTCAAGAAGGTTCAAGAACCACTCCGAAAAGCTCAGATCTGGCGACATCTACCAAGTGGCGGAAGTTGTAAGAAACCTATCTATTCGAGACAAAGACAAAGGGCTTTCAGCTGGGGAGAAAAAAATGCTCAGCAGGGCTCGGCAGATTTTAATATCAGAGTTGACTTTTGCATTAAATGTAAATGAAGAACAAGCAGAGCAACGTCTAGCCGACGCACTTCCATAGCTAGAAATCAAATTAATCGATATTGGACTTATTCTCCTAAGCTATAAAAAGTGAGTATTACTTGGGCTGTTGTGGTTGCGGGAGGCCGTGGAACTAGATTCGGCCAAACCCCTAAACAGTTTCACAGTTTAAATGGAAAGAGCGTTCTTAATTGGTCCCTATCCACTGCAAAAGCCGCTTGTGATGGGCTGATAGTGGTGCTTCCTGAAGACCTGTTAGAGCAAAAAAGTGAAGAGCTATTCGAACTTGGTGCCGACTATCTAGTCTCAGGAGGAGACTCCCGATCTGAATCGGTCAGAAGTGGGATCAAAACTTTGCCTAAAGAAGTTGAATTTGTTTTGGTGCACGATGCTGCAAGGCCCATGGCATCGATAAATCTTTGGAGAAGAGTTAGGTCTGCCATTGAAGATGCCGCTGTCAATACCCATGGGATTGTGCCGGGCATTTCTGTAATCGATACTATAAAAGAGGTTGACGGCGACAGCGTTCTAAGAACACTGGATCGTAGTAAGCATGTACTAATTCAGACTCCTCAAGGCTTTCGCCGGAAAACTCTTGATTTAGTGCACTCAAGTCAGGCTGAGGCGACCGATGATGCTGCACTATTAGAGGCAGAAAACTTCAACGTAAAAGTTATCGACGGCGAAATGACTAATGTCAAGATCACCTACGCAAAAGATCTTGCCCTCCTTAAATGGCAGATGGACCAGAGCATTGACTATGGTAATTAACAGTGAATATTAGAGTAGGTCTCGGTCTAGACATTCATCCTTTTGATGACAGTCCAAATAGACCTCTAATTCTGGGTGGAACAGTAATTCCAGGATCATTGGGGCTGAGCGGTCACAGTGACGGAGACATACTCTCACATGCGATTACCGATGCAATACTTGGAGCTGCTGGGCTTGGTGACATTGGCGAGTGGTTTCCAGACACTGATCCCAAATGGAAAAATGCCAATAGCTTGTTGATGCTAGAAAGCATTGTGGACGAGGTTTCAACAAGGGGATTTACAGTTGGCCAAGTTGATGTTGTCATAGCCTTGGAATCTCCCAAAATTGCCCCATTTAAAAGGGAAATCATATCTAATCTAGAAAAAGTAATTAAAAGCCAAGTGTCCATAAAAGCAACCAGACCAGAGGGTCTTGGAGCACTTGGAAGACTTGAAGGAATGGCAGTTTGGGCCGTTGTTCTCTTGGAGAAAAGTATCGATGATGGTTAGTAATGCCCTTGACTTACTTTTAGGCACCTCAAAAAATCCGTTGCATGCCTACCTTCTCGTCGGGAAAGAAGAGCTCACAAAAGCTGCTGCTGTTAAATTTGCAAAGGAAGTAGTTTGTGAAGGTTCCGAGGGATGCATCCACTGCAAACTAATTGATACAAATAGCCATCCAGATGTGGTTGTGATCGAGAAAACCGGATCGGCTTTGATGGTTGAAGAAGCCCTCGAAATCATTCACGCAGCAAGTAGGACTCCGCGTCTAGCAAAGAAACGGATTTTAATTGTCCCAGACGTCCATTTGATGGAGAAAGCTCGCCCGACACTGCTAAAAACACTTGAGGAGCCTCCGGAGGAAACGATTTTTGTCCTACTGGCCAATTCAGTTCCGCCCGACCTTGTCACCATTCAGAGTCGCTGCTTAATATTTAATATTGCCGAAAAGGATCTTGAAGGTTATGGGGCAGTTGAAAGGAGTTTGGCAACTTCCGCTCAATCAGATGAAGTTTCACTGCGCTCTGATCTTTGGAAATCTATCCCGTCGAGACTTGATAACACAGGAGCTTCAATTGCTCTTTTGGTCGATGAGCTCATGGCATCCGTAGATCAAATATTGAGCGAAGTTAAAAAGGCACAGGTAATGGAGCTAAAAGTAATCGATTCCTCGCCTGGGGACAAAAGAAGCATCGCTGCAATGAGAAAGCAAGTTGAGGAGAGACAAAGGCGAGAACTCAGAAGGATGAGGAATGAAGAGTTTCGAGATCGATTGTCCGATCTAGCCCATTTTTACCTAGATCGGATCAAAGAAGTCAGCGTAGTTGGGGAATCTTCCAATCGGCAGTTTAGGGCCGCAGAAGCTAGCCATGACTTAATCGCATATGACTCAATACTTGAAGCACAAGAGAGATTGCGGCGAAATGTCAATGAGCCACTTCTCTTGAGATGGCTTCTTTTTCGCTTGGGTGGGATAGAGGGCTAGATTGTTCTCATGGATTTAATCGCAGAACCGTTTCTAAATGACTTGCACTTTGGAGAGTCTCCCAGATGGCATGAAGATCGCCTCTGGTTTAGTGATTTTTACGACCACGGAGTTTGGGCAGTAGGTGAAGATGGTGAGGGCGAGCGAATTACAGAAGTGGAGGGCCAGCCAAGCGGCCTTGGGTGGCTCCCAGATGGTTCGATGCTTATTGTTTCTATGTTGGATCGAAAGCTTATGCGATTTAGCAATGGCGAGCTTAATGACTATGCTGATCTCTCAGGTGTAGCAAAATTCCTGTCGAACGATATGGTAGTAGCATCAAGTGGAATTGCATACGTGGGAGATTTTGGATTTGATCTTCACGGGACGATCGAGACTAAAGGTGAAGCTGCAATTTACGAGCCACCTGGACCACCGACGACATCGCTAGCAATAGTTAATACTGATGGATCTGTTTCAAGCGGTCCCAGTGAAATGTTCTTTCCAAATGGAAGTGTTATTTTGCCAGATGGGAAGACCCTGGTAGTTG
>JABEUL010000007.1 GCA_013044465.1 Acidimicrobiales bacterium | reverse complement strand
GTCTTCTGACCAAGGTGTGCCATTTAATTGTCCGCCGCTATCACAAGAAGGTTCCGTAACCAAAATGACGTGAGCGCCATTCGAAGAAAGGATTGAGATAGCTTGTCTTAGAGAAGACTCGATTATTTGATCGTATATAGGATTACCTAAACTTACCCATGAGTTATTTACCTCATAGGTATAAGACTCCCAACGACCGACAAGAAGAACAACAATTTTTGGTCCATATGATACCGCTGTCAAAAATTGAGACTGCCAGCTAGCACACTGTGTCCGATTTGTCGATACGTTGCCTTTATCAATATAAGTTGGAATTCCGACAATTCCACAGCCTATTGCACTCTGATTTCCGAATTGAAGTCCATATGCTGACTGGTTAACATTTAGGCCAATCCCGATAACTTTAGCTATAGAGTCACCAAGCACTAGAGCGTTAATTGGGTTCAAGTTGGATTGGCTCGAAGGAGAAATTGCGGGAGCAACTAAGTTTGGAACTTCCGGAGTATACGTGTTCGCTCCATAAAACCAAGTAGTTGAGTTATCTTGGTTAGATCCACTCACAATACACCAGAGTACAGGACCCACCCCGCATTGCAGTTGGTCCAAATCCGGACTCGGTGAGGGCACGGTTTCAACAGATATGCTACTGCCACCGTCTGAAGTAAATGAAATTTCAGAAATATTGCCAAGCGTTCCCCCTGCCATGAGACAACGCATTACCGCTTGGCAAAATATTGCCATCTCGGATCCTACTGGGTTTGGAGATAAATTAAATGAGGTGGAAACTAATACCTGTGAAGAAAATGACAGATCGGCCGTAACTGATTCGCCCATTAGATTGGCACCTGTTGCCATGCACCAAGTAGAAGACGGACAGGACACGCTGTTGAAGGTGCCAAAATCTGAGCTTACGCTAACTGACTGCCATGTTGTCCCAAAATTCGACGTGTAATAAATCAATCCTCCGGAAGTTCCTCCGTTGTTTGATTGGTTTGAATAAAGGCCAACAGCAATGCAAAATTGGATCGCAGGACACGCAATTGATGAAAGTGATACTGCCTCCGCTGGAGGGAAAGGCGAGGTCGGATTCCAAGTGATTCCTCCATCGGTGGAAATTATAATACTCGGGTTCGGTTTTCCTCCTGCATAACACACAAGTGAGCTGGGGCAAGTTACAGTTGCCAAGCCGCCTAAAATGTTTGGCGCCGATACATTCCATGTAATGCCCGCGTTCGGCGTTTGGAAAATTCCATATCCAAATCCCCAGTAGGAATTGCCAACTACTATACACTCAAGAATCGTTGGACAATCTATTGCTTGAGTATCTGCAACAGCAGAAGGAAGAGTAACGTTACTCCAAGTTGCTCCACCGTTTATAGTTTCAACCATAAGTGGCGATTGGCTGTATGCTGCCTCTCCGATGGCGAAGCAAACCTGGTATGTAGGGCATGAACTTCCAAGCAATCGACCAGACAAGATACCAATAGACTGCCAGGAATTGGAGCTACTTAGTAGTTCAGAGGGAGAGGCCGTGGGCGAATAAGGGTGTTGTTTAGCAGCGGAAATATTTGTCTTCTTGGTATTGGTCAGAAGTGATGGCCCACTTAATATTCCAGCATTTGCCAATGCATAGTGATGCGAAAGATTCGACTGAGCAGTTTGAGCAGCTAGCTGCCTTGAAAAATGAGTTTGAGAAGGAGGCGATTGAGAAGATGAAACAATTATAAGTATCGAGAGTAAAAGGCCCAAAATCGCCATCCTATATAAACTTCGAGCCTGGCATTGTATATAAAACACTAATTAATTATTGCATGATATGCGCAGCAATGTGCGGGAAAGTCATACATTTGGCGCTTTTATTATTCCATGATTGGTGGCCTACTAGCGCCTAACCAGTGTTTATCTTTGCGAGTCAATTGAATAAAATCTAAGCAGTGAAGCCCTTTGGTTCTAGAACTGATGGTTTTTCAAAGTTGCTCTGCGACGTGTTGATTTAATTTGCCATGTTGTTATTGCCAAAATAGCTATTACAAAAGTCAAGAACAGCTCGGCATAGTCGAAAGAGTTTTGTGATTTGTATGCATGCATTGTCGAGCTATGAGTTAAAAGTACTGGTGCTTTGGTCGCCTTAGTTGAAATCTTGGCAAGTGGAGGAGTTGAGACTTCTGAGATATTATTTGTTTTCGGAAAGCTTGAATTATTGGTGTGATTAGGTGTTGTCACGCCTGGGTAATTCTGCCCATTGGAAACTTGGGGTTTGTTCAAATTCAAGTTAGTTTGGATGCTTGAATTTAGTTCCGGATTAGAAAAAGTCTGACCGTAGGGTAAAACAAATGCGTTGTGATTTATTGGATAATGAAGAGCAATAAGTGCGATCCTCGGGAGAAGCCAATTTGCGGTATAGATGGCACCAGGTATGGTGAAATGTACGCCATCGTTACTCCTTATCGGAACGCCATTTACTACTCTTGCATAAGAGTTGTTAGGTGAAATATGGCTTCCGAGATCAATAACAGCAGCTACCCCATGAGATTCAAGAGCGGCAATTTGTTCTAGTTTATTTAGTTCCTGAACCCGCGCTGGATTGTCTTCGGGCCACGGTGAACCATTCGAGTCTGTTCCTGAGGAGAAGTAGGGAGATGTAATCAAGGCAACGGGTTCCCCTCCACTTGAGAGATCATCTATTGCCTGGCGAAGATTTGCCAAAAACAAATTGTCATATGCCGGCTCTCCTAAGTGCTCGTAGACGCCGTTTATCATGCGGTCAACGCTATCCCATCTTCCAATAAACAAAAGGGCGGCGTGGGGGGATCCTGTCACTGCATAAGATGCGTAGCTTGCTTGCCAACCTGGACAAGCTGCGAGAGGTTGTGAAACTTGACCATGATAGAGATAAGGTCCGTTTGCCACTATTCCACAACCGATGATTTGATGTAGCGCAATCGATACGCCATTTTGACTCTCGTCAGCCAAAAGGCCGACTCCCAAAGAGTATGCATTCGAGTCTCCCGTTATTGGAATATAGGGCAAGTAAGTTGGCGGAGTGGGAACACTTGGAAGAGCTTGTGGGGAACTAGTTACAATCGGGTTACTAATTGGAAGGGAACTCGTTGCAACATAGGTTAGTGAATTAACTTGGTTTGCCCCCGATGCCATACAGGACATGGCTTGCGTGGAACTTGAATAGGTACAACCCAAAGAATCTGCATCGGCGGCATTAGATAAGGGAAGTGAAACTTCATTCCAGCTAGATCCACCATTGGTGGTAAATTCAATTGCGCCCTGGTCTGATGAAATTCCCCCGGATGCAACACATAGCGAAATAGCTGGGCAAAAAAGCGTGAGAGCACTTGTCAGAAGGTTGGGCAACAGATTTGCCGACCACGTCGCACCTCCGTCAACCGATGTCATGAATGCGGGACTTGAAGTTGCCGTTATACCAATTGCATAACATGTCGTCTGGGTTGGACATTGGATTGAAGTAATGTCGGCTAGACCTTGCGGAATTGTTGAGGTACTAAATGTTGCTCCACCATTTGTGGACAACCCAATTAATGGATTCATGGCACCGGAATTATTAGGATAAAAGTAAAATCCACCCACCAAACATTGGTTGGAAGAAGTGCAAGCCACTGAGAATAAGTTTTCATAAACTTGAGGTGTAGGAAAAGTGTCTTGCGTCCAATTGGCTCCACCATCATTGCTCGACTCAATAGAAGCATGTGGAGGTGAGGATCCACCCACTGCCATGCAAAAATTGTCGTTAGGACAAGAGATGGCGTTCAAAGCATCTGATTGGGGAGCATTTCCGACGCTCCAGCTATTCCCGCCATCTGTTGTATATATTGCGACACCTGTAAAGTAGTAATAGCCGGTTCCAACTGCCACGCAATGATTTAGAGATGGGCAAGTAATCGAATCAAGCTCAGTAACTGCCGAGGGTACAGGTTGGGTGGTCCAGGTGCTTCCAAAATCTTGCGTCTTAAAAATTGTAGGAACTTGGCTGCCCTGACTTTGACCAATGGCATAGCAAGTTGAGGTGCTAGGGCAAGAAATTGAATTTATCTTGCCTCCCAGGGTTGAAACTAGGGACCAATCTGGTGTTGCGCCAAATGCTCTACTTTGGGAGAAGGGGACCGCGATGGTCAAAAATGAGACCAAAATTGCCAGCAAAATTGTCAAAACTATATAAAAGCTAGATTTGCCAGCTAATTTGCTACTTGAATACATACCGACTAGTTTTATACTAATTGACACCTGTTAATGAACCGACGCTATATCTAGCGTCCCTTTAAGTATAGAATTTGAAAATCCTTGTTGATTCATTGGTCAATAGTAACCTGGATCTGCTAGAAATTGTTAATGGAGTTTTGGCTGTTTTAAAATCAGCCCAAGAGTAATGGAGAGCTAGAGTGAACTTTGCTTTTAGTGAAGAGCAGGATGAACTACGACGAAGTGTACGTAGATTCTTGGAAGACAAGTCACCAATGGGTGAAGTTAGACGTCTTATGGAGACCACCGAGGGTTATGATCCCGACGTGTGGGCACAGGTCGGAGGCCAACTTGGGTTACAAGGACTAGCCATTCCAGAAGAGTTCGGTGGTTCAGGTTACGGACAAGTAGAGCAGCTAATCGTATTTGAGGAACTGGGAAGGACCTTAGCCTGCCTGCCCTATTTTGCAACTGTGGCTTTGGCTGCTAACGTTTTAATCGCATCAGATGATGATGGTGCAAAAGCTGAGTTTCTTCCAAAAATTGCCTCTGGTGAGTCAATAGCTACGCTTGCAATATGTGAAGATACCGGAAGATGGGATGAGGCCGGAATTACCATGGAAGCCACAAAAGATGGTAATTCATGGAAACTGAATGGTTCGAAATGCTTTGTAATAGATGGTCACAATGCAGACATCTTGCTTGTTGGGGCTAAAACCGAAGGTGGGGTGTCTCTTTTTAGCGTCGATTCAAAGGCCGAAGATGTAAAGGCCACGCCACTAGCGACAATGGACCAGACCAGAAAGCAATCGAGAATCGAATTCAATAACGTAGAAGCTCGCTTAATAGGTGAAGAAGGAAGTGCCTGGCCTGTAATTTCAAAAGCATTGGATTTAGCTGCAGTGTCACTGAGTGCGGAACAAGTCGGCGGTGCTCAAGTGTGCCTGGACACAAGCGTGGAATACGCTAAAAATAGAATTCAGTTTGGTCGACCAATTGGAAGTTTTCAAGCCATTAAGCACAAGTGTGCCGACATGCTTTTAGAAGTTGAATCAGCTAGATCTGCGTCGTATTACGCAAGCTGGGCGGCTGCTGATGATTCAGACGAGCTTCCAGTTGTGGCTTCTTTGGCCAAGGCTTATTGTTCGGAAGCTTATTTTCATTGTGCAGCCGAGAACATCCAGATCCATGGCGGTATTGGTTTTACTTGGGAACATGATGCCCACCTTTTCTTCAAGAGGGCAAAATCTTCGGAGCTGATGCTGGGAGATCCTAACTACCACAGGGAACTTCTAGCACTGCGTCTTGGAATATAGCTAGTTAGACGTTTTTGAAAGAGGTAAAATTATGACAGTTGCATCAAGTTCAAAAGAATCTCAGCAATCGACATCTGAAGTAGTTAAAGAGATAGAAGCCTGGTTGGAGCAAAACTGGGATCCAGATCTGACAGTCGCTCAGTGGTGGGAGCGGCTCGGTTTAGCAGGTTGGGCAGCACCAAGCCTGCCAAAAGACTCATACGGCAAAGGGCTATCTCGCGAAGACTCGGTAGCAGTGCAGCGAGCAATTCTTCGCCACGGAGCCTTAGGAGCTCCTGGAGGACTCGGCCTTCTTTTAGCAGCGCCAACAATTGCCACGCATGGAAACCAAGAGCAAAAGGAAGAATATATTCGCGCCATTGTCACTGGAAAGAAAAGTTGGTGTCAACTCTTTAGCGAGCCAGGTGCTGGGTCCGATCTAGCCGGACTTTCAACTAAAGCCGAGCGTGATGGCGATGAGTGGATAATAAATGGTCAAAAGGTTTGGACTTCGGCTGGTCAAATAGCCGATCTTGCGATGCTTTTAGCCAGGACTGATCCAGATGTGCCCAAACATCAGGGAATCACGTACTTCGTTATTGACATGCATCAAAGTGGAATTGAAGTCAGGCCACTCAAAGAGATGACTGGGAGAGCACTATTTAATGAAGTATTTATAACAGAGGCAAAGGTAAGAGCCGATGCAGCGATTGGTGGGCTTGGCCAAGGATGGGCAGTTGCAAATACTACGTTGGCCTTTGAGCGGGCAGGGCTTGGAGCTGGGGGAGGCTCTGAAGCTGGGGG
>JABEUL010000073.1 GCA_013044465.1 Acidimicrobiales bacterium | reverse complement strand
GTGGTAGAGGATTTGAAGAAAAGCTACGGAAACGTGGCGGCACTTGATGGCGTGAGTTTTGAGATTAAACAAGGCGAAGTAGTATCCATTCTGGGACCAAATGGGGCAGGGAAAACTACCACAGTTGAAATTTTGGAGGGTTACCTTAAAGGCTGGTCTGGGAAAGTGGACGTTTTGGGAGATGACCCCCTTCGTGGAGGTCTCAAACATCGAGAGCGAATTGGAATAGTTCTTCAAGAAAGCGGCGTGGAGCCTTATATGACAGTGACAGAGATACTTGAGCAGCGCTCACGCTGGTATAGGGAGCCTCTTGGCATAAAGGGCGTAATTGAAGAGGTTGGACTGACCGAAAAAGCTGACGCACTAATTAAAACTCTCTCAGGCGGTCAGAGGAGACGACTTGATGTGGCCCTGGCTGTAGTCGGAAACCCGGAGCTAATTTTTTTGGATGAGCCAACCACGGGATTTGATCCATCTGCCAGAAGACACTCATGGGAGTTGGTAAAAGCTCTATCTAAGAGTGGGAAAACTATTCTCCTCACGACACACTATATGGATGAAGCCCAAGCTCTATCAGACAGAGTGATTGTCATGGCCAGAGGTCAAATAGTTGCTGAGGGATCACCTTCTGAGATAGGAGGGAGGCAAGAGAGTGATGCTACAGTCACTTTTACCCTAATGGATCCAACCCACTTAGATAAAGCCCCGATCAAATATGAAATATCTGGGAACAAAGTTTCATTTAAAAGTTCCAATTCTGTTAGGGATCTGCACGCTTTAACTGGATGGGCACTTGATTACAACATCGACTTAGCCGGTCTCGAAGTCAAGAGACCAACATTGGAAGACGTATACATTAATCTGACTGAAGGGGGGAAGTAATGAGCAATAGAAAACCAATTAAATGGAGTCACATAGCAGCGCTTGCAGTCGGAGTAATTGCCGTGATATGGATTGCCTTTTCAGTCGTGGCATTCGTGACTAGCTTAATTTTTAAAGCAGTTGAGGCAGTAATTGTAGTGCTAATTATATTTGCGCTATGGAAGATATTTTCTTCCAGGAAATAGGTCGGAAAAGTCGCCTTGTAGCTTTGAGGCATCCATAGCTGAATGGTTCTCCCTAAATCGTGCCGGAATGAATGAGTTGGCTGAAATAGTTGGTTTTCTCGCTTGGTAACACTGTTTTGGAAAGTTGGCGCTTTGTTGTCAGGTTATGTCCAGCACTTTAATTGGCGATTACTTAATTTATGAAATAGTCTGATATCCAAATCAGGGCTTAGTGGGGATATTTTGTTGGAGGCAATTGTATGGTTTCGTCAAATTTTATGGAGCCCTTTGGGGGCCAAGGGAGTTTGGAGGAGGATTTTGCAATCGACAAGTATTTAATTTCTCCAAAAGAAGGATTGGATAGCGGCTTTTGGGGCTAGGTTTGTGCCAGATTAGATATAAGTCGCCAAAGGGCTAGATAAGTAAGTACACTTCTTGGAGATGAGAATATTAATGGTTGCACCTCCTTGGACGCCGATTCCTCCTCCTCTATACGGTGGAATCGAGTTAGTGGTTGACCAACTTTGTCGTGGATTAATGGACTTGGGAGAGGAAATTGAGTTAGTAACAACTGGAGATTCAACTTGTAGTGTGCCAAAGAGGTGGTTGTTAGAAAAAGCTGAAGGCATGAGAATTGGAATGGCGGTTCCAGAGTTGCGTCATATTCTTTTTGCAAGGGAACAATTCTCGGGTTTTGACATTGTTCATGACCACTCTGTTGCAGGTCCGGTTTTAGCTTCATTAGCAAAAGATGACATTCCGGTAGTTACCACAATCCACGGCCCTTTTAATGATGAACTAATTGATATTTATAGGCAGACTACAAGAAAGGTTCCACTAATCGCGATTTCACATTCGCAGGCCAATTCGACGGACCAAGTAGAAGTATCAGCCGTGATCCACCATGGTCTAAATGCCAATGATTTTCCATTTGGAAGTGGTAGTGGAGACTATCTAGTATTCCTTGGGCGGATGTCTCCAGACAAAGGAGCACATCGAGCAATTGAAGTAGCGAAAACCACCGGTGACAAATTGATTATCGCAGCTAAAATGAGAGAGCCATGGGAAATCGATTATTTTGAGGAGTTTGTCAAACCACACCTTGGCGACGACATTATCTACGAAGGTGAAGTGCCTCACGAAAGAAAGCTGGAAATATTGGCAGGCGCCAAGGCGACGTTATTTCCCATTAGATGGAATGAACCCTTTGGAATGGTGATGCTTGAGTCTCTTGCCTGCGGCACACCGGTAATTGCCTTTAAGGAGGGTGCGGCCCCAGAGGTAATCACAGATGGTGTGAGCGGTTATTTAGTCGACGGCATTGAGGAAATGATTGACGCAGTTGGCAATATTAGCAATATTGATAGGGAAAAATGTAGGAGTGAAGTCAAAGGCAGGTTTTCAACAGAAAATATGGCTAAAGCACATCTTGATTTCTATAGAAAAATAATCGACCAAAAATAGAGCTTATGGAAGTTTTTTATATCAGGCAAACTACCGAGGTTTCAGGGCACTTTAGCTTGTTCTTTAATTAAGGTACTGATTTATTGGTAGAGTAGCTAAAGCATTTCTTGGCGGCGTGGCCGAGTGGTTCAGGCAGGGGCCTGCAAAGCCTCGTACGGCGGTTCGATTCCGCCCGCCGCCTCAAAGCTCTTTCAGGTTATCTGTAGAGTCCAGTCAAGAAAGCTTCTACTGGTTGCCAGTCCTGTGGAAACTGACTATTTAGGTTCATCCCAAATTCCAAATTTTCTCCAAATCTGGATTGATACTGGGTTGACAAGGCCTAACTCATTAGTAAGTCTACGAACCTTGGCCAGTGAGGCAAGAGTATTTTGG
>JABEUL010000072.1 GCA_013044465.1 Acidimicrobiales bacterium | reverse complement strand
TTCCTGAGGTGTAACACATGGAAGCTGCTTCGTATTCACTAAATTCTGGCCACTCATATTCTTCACTTTGACCACGAATTAAATCTTCATAGTCAATAGCATCTGGAAAAGCACTTGTATCTCCCTGGCCCACTTTGACTAAATGCTTTACGCCGCCTAAGTGCTCCTTCACTCTGGCCAATGCTGGAGCTAAAACGGCATCAAATATAATGATTTGGTCGTCTGCATCTTTTATGATGTATTCGAGCTGTTCTGGGAAAAGCCGCACGTTCAAGGTGTGAAGAACCGCTCCCATTGAAGGAACTGCCAAGTATGCCTCGACGTGTTCTTGGTGGTTCATGCTAAAAGTGGCTACTCGATCCCCAGGCTTGATGCCAAGTCCTTTTAAGGCATTTGCCAACTGGTGCGCCCTTTTGCCAACCGTTTCAAACGATGCCCGTCTGGCATGATCTCCTTCCCAGGTTATAACCTCGCTGTTTGGATAAACTTTCATGCCGTAATCTGTCAATAGACTGATTAAAAGTGGCCTTTCTTGCATCGTGCTTTCCATCAAACTGCCTTTCTAGAACTCACCAATTTAACACCAGCTCCATTTATTTAAACATCAATATCATGAACTGGTGCACCTGACCAAATAACTTTAATTCACAGATCCACATAAAATGGCAAATTAACTATTTCAGAGCCATTTGGAGGGGATAAATGGGAGATTTTAACAATGAATTACCTGCAAGAAAGGTGTCAATAGCCTTGGCGGCCGATCTGCCTTCGGCAATGGCCCAAACAATCAGCGACTGCCCTCTCACCATATCTCCACATGCAAATACACCCCCAGCAGATGTCATCCATGAGCTATCCACCTTGACATTTCCCCTTAGGTCCAGCTCAAGAGACAACTCGCCAACTGGTCCATTTTTCTCAGGTCCTACAAATCCCATGGCAAGAAACACCAAATCGCAGGGAATCTCACGTTCGCTATTTTCAATCGGAACAAAGGCAGGGCGGCCATTTTCAATCTTTGACTCAACTTCTTGTAGAACTAGTGAAGAAACCTTTTCACCGTCAATAGAGCCAAACTTCACAGCCGTTACGGAGAACTCACGTTTGCCGCCTTCTTCATGTGCTGAGGTAGTCCTATATATTAAAGGCCACGTTGGCCAGGGATTGTCAAAATCACGATTTTCGGGGGGTTTGGGCATAATCTCAAGCTGAAGCACGGACTTTGCACCCTGTCTAAGTGCTGTTCCCAAGCAGTCAGCTCCCGTGTCTCCTCCTCCAATAATGATGACATCCTTGCCATTTGCATTAATTGGACTTCCTTCAAGCTCACCTTCCTGCACTAAATTCGACGGCTTGAGATACTCCATGGCAAAAAACACGCCACCTAGTTCTCGTCCAGGAATTGGAAGATCTCTGCCGACTGTGGCTCCGCCACCCAATAAAATCGCATCAAAGGTATCAACTAATTCCTTGGCGGATTTTACTTTGACATCACTTGGAATACTTCCTAAAGGGACTCCGGGCTCAAGCTCATTTGATGGGCCAATCAGAGTGGAGACTTCAAAAGTCACACCTTCTTGTTCCATCTGAGACAATCTGCGATCCAGTACCCATTTTTCCATTTTAAACTCCGGAATCCCATATCGCAAAAGGCCTCCGGGTTTCTCTGCTCGCTCAAATACGACCACCTCGTGACCAGCCCTACAAAGCTGCTGTGCCGCTGCAAGACCTGCAGGACCTGAACCAATAACAGCGACAGATTTCCCAGTTTTATGCTCCACCTTTACAGCTGGCAGTCCACTTGAGGACGCTTTGTGCTCAACTATTCCAACTTCAATTTGCTTGATCGAAACTGGATCAGCATTAATTCCCAACACGCAAGAACCCTCACACGGGGCCGGACAGAGCCTTCCGGTGAACTCTGGAAAGTTATTTGTGGCGTGAAGTCGATCAAAGGCTAGATCCCACTCCCCTTTGTAGACAAAGTCGTTCCACTCGGGAATAAGGTTTCCAAGTGGACAGCCCTCGTGGCAAAAAGGAATTCCGCAATCCATGCACCTGGCACCTTGGATTGACAGTTCCTGATCAGAAAAAGGTTCGTAGACTTCTCTCCAGTCTTTTAGTCTCAGCCCAATTGGACGTCTCTTGGCACTGCTGCGACCGTATCTCATAAATCCTGTAGGTTCACCCATGAGCAACCGCCATTATTGCCTCCTCGACCGGCTCGCCCCTTTCAAGGGCCTCTCTTGTAGCGTCCAAGACTCGACGATAGTCTCTTGGCATCACTTTCTTAAACTGATGAATTGAATACTCCCAGGAGTGAAGCAATCGTGCTGCCACTGTTGATTTAGTTTGAGCCATGTGCTCAGAAACTATATCTCTAAGAAAACGCAGGTCATCTTCATCTAGAGCCTCAATGGAAACCATTTCCATATTGAGTCTGTTCACAAAGGTTGAATCTTCGTCGAGCACATAGGCAATGCCACCTGACATACCCGCTCCAAAATTCCTCCCACTCTTTCCTAAGATAACAATTTTGCCACCAGTCATATACTCTGCACCGTGGTCTCCCACACCTTCCACAACTGCAATTGCTCCTGAATTTCTCACTGCAAATCTCTCACCCACAATGCCCCGTAGAAAGACTTTTCCACCCGTTGCACCATAGAGGATCACGTTTCCAGCCACTATCTGTTCTTCGGGTTTAAAAGGCGAATCGGAATGAGGGGAAACTATTATTTTCCCTCCTGATAGGCCCTTTCCGAGGTAGTCGTTGGCATCTCCTATTAGGCGCATGGTTATTCCATTTGGAACAAAAGCTCCAAAACTCTGACCAGCAGAGCCTGTAAAGGTGATAGAAATTGTGTCATCGCTCAGTCCGTGGCCACCGAATTTTCTGGTTACCTCAGCTCCTAGCATCGTCCCAACTGTGCGGTTCACGTTCCTGATAGGCATTTTAATTTCGACTTTGGAGCCATCTTGAAGTGTCTTATGACAGGCCTCAATTAACTTCTTGTCCAAGGCTTTATCTAACCCGTGATCTTGACTGGTCTTGCAGGAAAGTACTGGCTCTTGGTCATGTAAGCCAACTGGCATCTCAAGTATTGGAGAAATGTCCAAATTGGAAGCTTTCCAGTGAGGATGTTCGCTGTCAATTTCCAAAAGGTCTACTCGCCCAATTATCTCTTCCACCGACTTAAACCCAAGTTCACTCAAGTACTCACGGATCTCTTGAGCAATAAATTGGAAAAAGTTCTCTACAAATTCTGGCTTTCCACTAAACCTTTTCCTTAATTCGGGATTTTGCGTAGCTATCCCGACTGGACATGTGTCTAGATGACAAACTCTCATCATCACACAGCCAGAAACCACAAGAGGCGCACTTGCAAAACCGTACTCTTCAGCACCCAGTATCGCTGCTATTACAACATCTCTCCCTGTCTTCATCTGTCCGTCTACTTGCACAACAATTCGGTCACGAAGTCCATTTGAAACCAATGTCTGCTGGGTCTCTGCTAGTCCCAATTCCCAGGGAGCTCCTGCATGTTTAATCGACGATAGAGGACTCGCTCCAGTGCCGCCGTCATGTCCGCTAATCAAAACCACGTCAGCATGAGCTTTTGCTACACCAGCAGCAACTGTTCCAACTCCCATTTCTGCAACTAATTTGACGTGAACTCTTGCTCTGTCGTTGGAGTTCTTTAAGTCATGGATGAGTTGTGCTAAGTCTTCAATTGAATATATGTCGTGGTGCGGTGGTGGGGAAATCAAACCCACACCAGGAGTCGAGTGGCGGGTTTTAGCTATCCAGGGATAAACCTTATGCCCGGGAAGTTGTCCTCCTTCTCCAGGTTTTGCACCTTGGGCCATTTTGATCTGTATGTCGTCAGCGTTGACCAAATACTCACTGGTCACTCCAAAACGACCGGATGCAACTTGTTTGATAGCGCTTCTTCTAAGATCACCGTTTGCATCAGCACTAAAGCGCACTGAATCTTCTCCGCCTTCACCCGTATTGGATCTGGCGCCAAGACGGTTCATGGCTATAGCCAAGGTCTCATGAGCCTCAGCTGAAATAGAACCGTAGGACATAGCTCCAGTTGAAAACCGCTTCACAATTTCCTCAACAGATTCAACTTCTTCAATTGGGACTCGGGGCCGTTCGCCCTTTTTGAACTTCATTAAACCACGCAATGTAGCTAAGTTCTCGCTTTGATTGTCAACAAGTGATGTGTACTCTTTGAATACGTCATAGCGCTTAGCCCTTGTGGAGTGCTGAAGCTTGAATACAGTCTTGGGGTTAAAGAGGTGATATTCCCCTTCACGCCTCCACTGGTATTCTCCACCAATTTCGAGCTTCCTATGGGAGAGTTCTTCTTCACGATCTTGATAGGCAAGACTATGCCTTTCTAAGACTTCTTTGGCCACAATGTCGAGAGTCACACCTTTTATTCTCGATACAGTTCCAGGAAAAGCTATCTCTATGACATCTGGGCCCAGGCCGATTGCCTCAAATACATGGGCGCCCGTGTAAGAAGCGACAGTAGAAATGCCCATTTTGGACATCACTTTTAATACACCTTTAGAAAGAGCCTTAACATAGTTTTTAGAGGCGCTCCTGGCTGTAATGTTAGCAATAGTACCATTGGCAGTTAGGTCACTTAACGCTCCGATTGCCACATAGGGACAAACTGCAGTGGCCCCATAGCCAAGCAAAAGAGCAATGTGGTGGACTTCTCTAGCGTCGCCTGATTCGACCACGATGCCAACCTTTGTCCGCGTTTTGACTTTCACCAAGTGATGATGGATTGTTCCAGTCAAAAGCAGTGATGGAATCGGGGCCATTTCTCTGCTTGCCAATCTGTCTGAGAGCACCAAAATATTAGCGCCCTTCTCTATCTCTTGGTCCACTTGGTCGCACAGTGAACTAAGCGCACTCAAAAGAGATTCACCGCCACCATTAGGGTCAAATAAGCAATCAATTACAGAGGTGCTATATCCCTCTGGTCCACCTGGTTTACTAACGTTTAGGATCTGTGAAAGCTCATGTTCGGTGATTACAGGCCTTGGAAGAAGTATTTTCTTACACGATTCCGAACTAGGTTCAAGTAAATTCAGCTCAGGTCCCAACAATGACTGGAGAGAAGTAACCAACTCTTCTCTTATGGCATCTAATGGAGGATTTGTGACCTGGGCAAATAATTGAACAAAGTAGTCAAATAGGAGTCTTGACTTACTCGACAGTGCCGCAATTGGAGTGTCAGTTCCCATGGATCCAATTGGCTCTACACCAGTTCTTGCCATGGGGGCCACTAGGAGGCGAAGCTCTTCCTCGGTATAGCCAAAAAGACGTTGCTCGACTATGTGGCTTGCTCGCTGAGGGGTTAATGACTCGTTTTCAGGCAAGTCTTCTAACCGTGTTACACCTTCACTTAGCCACTCGTCATAAGGATGCTCGTCTCCTAGAGCTGATTTAATCTCATCATCCCCAACAATTCTTCCGAGCTTTGTGTCAACTAGGAACATCCTCCCGGGTGTAAGTCGTCCCTTTTGGATCACATTTTTTGGTTCAATGTCCAAAACTCCGACTTCAGATGCCATGATCACATTTCCATTACTTGTAACCCAGTAGCGAGCGGGCCTAAGTCCGTTCCTGTCGAGAACGGCTCCAATGACACTTCCATCTGTAAATGTGACAGAAGCTGGTCCATCCCAAGCCTCCATCAGACATGCGTGATACTCGTAAAAGGCCCTTCTTTTCATCGACATTGACTCGTGGTTTTCCCAAGCCTCAGGGATCATCATTAATACCGCATGAGGAAGCGATCTGCCACCCATATGAAGTAGTTCTAAGACTTCATCAAATGAAGCAGAATCGCTGCCACCTGGAGAACAGATTGGACTGAGCCGACTGAGCTCTCCTGGAATGTGCTCGCTGGATAACAGTGCTTCTCTAGCAATCATCCAGTTCCTATTTCCTGCAACTGTGTTTATCTCGCCATTGTGGGCAATGAAGCGGTAGGGATGGGCCAGTGGCCATGCGGGAAAAGTGTTTGTGGAAAATCTGGAGTGCACAAGACCCAAGGCGCTCTCCATCCTTTTGTCGGCTAAATCGATATAAAACTTTCTTAACTGTGAAGCAATCAACATGCCTTTGTAAACAAGCACCCGAGTGGAAAGCGATGGAAAATAAATACCGTCAATTTCTCTTTCGGCCCTCACTCTAGTCACATAACTTTTAACCTCAAGAGCAGATACTCCGTTTTTCGGGTTGAGGCTATTTGGGCCTACTCCCCCTAATACAACCTGCTTTAAACTAGGCATAGCCACAAGTGCAGTCTCACCCAGCATTGAGTCATCAACTGGAACATCCCTCCACCCGAGAACCTCGAGACCTTCTTCATGAGCAATTTCGCCAAAGGACTTCATGGCAAAAGCGCTGTCTCCTTTTGGCAAGAATGCCGTTCCTACCACGTACTCCCCTAGAGGCGGCAGTTCTTGGTCAAAACCAGAGGCCACTACTTCTCTGATAAAAGTATCTGGCATTTGGATCAGGATTCCAGCACCGTCACCCGTATTGGCCTCAGCCCCGCTTGCTCCTCTATGCTCAAGGTTTTCAAGCACCTGAAGCGCATTATCTATTATCTCGAAGCTTTTCGTTCCAGACATGTTAGCCACAAAGCCAACACCGCATGCATCGTGTTCAAATCGTGGGTCATAAAGACCAGGACCTTTAATTTTCATCCGTAACCTCGTCATCTTGCAATATTTACGTGCAGATCAGTTCTGCCAAGTTTTGCTTGCATATCGGGACGACGTTGGCCCTGCTGCCGCTATATCTAGAATAGCTTATATGAACCCTGCATCAAGCATTACTTTTGGCTTAGTTACTTCAGATGCAAAATTCGAGGTCATCGTAGTGGGAGCTGGGATTATTGGACTTTCAATTGCATACGAGCTGGTCGCAGAAGGCCTCAAAGTAGCCCTAGTTGACCCCACTCCAGGGGAGAGAACCTCCCATGTAGGAGCAGGAATGATAGCTCCAGTCTCAGAAACTGCATTTGGCGAAGACGATCTGACCCAATTTAATTTACTCGCAGCTAGTTCATGGCCTAATTTTCAAGAAAGGCTTAAGGCCGATTCGAACTGTGATCTTGAATTTGTTCACAGTGGAACAATTGCAGTCGCATTTAACGCAGATGATCGCCGCTTCTTGATGGATCTTTTGAACTACCAGCTGGACCTTGGCTTAGAGGCATCACCTCTGACTAACGGCCAGTGTCTAGAATTAGAACCTACTCTAAATCCACGAGTTGCAGGAGGAATCCTCGCAAAGGATGACTGCCACGTCAATCCAAGAAAGTGTGTGGATGCACTCCTTTTATCCCTTAATCATCTTGGTGCTAC